>JANPHO010000524.1:0-5074 GCA_031424515.1 Saprospiraceae bacterium | reverse complement strand
GCCAAAAGGCGACAGGCGACAGTTTGATTACACTGTCGCCTGTCGCCTTTTGACTGTCGCCTAAAACCTACATCCACTTAGCAGAAAAACGATTGAATTCGTCTTTAAATTCAGTGTACAATTCTTTGAAACGGTTAGCCTTGCTTCTTAATTCCGAATGATCGGTGAAAAAAACGTGGTCAACTGCAATGGGATGCTCTTCCGCAAAACTCGCTAAATTATGCTCATGGCTTTTAACTTCATGGCGCAATTCATCCAATACTTCTTTCTGACGGATTAAACGATTTTGGAGTGATTCAAAAGCGGCTGAAAAATCAGCTGAATTGTTCCTCGATTCCAATTGAGCCATTCTTTCAGTGAAAATCTGGATTTCATCTTTGAAAAAATCGAATTCATTAAGCCATACTTTATGCTCGAAATGCAGGTCGGCTAAATAAATATGTTTTGCTTCCTTTACCATAATTGCTGATTTTAATTTTAAAATTTCTAAATAATAGTACAATTATACTATCACTTAACCGTCTCATATACTGACCACAATCATTCAGTGAAATGATAATCGTCGCAACATTTATCCTATTTACCTGTTTGAAGTAATAATTTATATTTTGATACCCAATAACAATATGTGTTTTAAAGTTTTTGAAAATAGTGCGTCTCAAACGGCAACCCAAGCCAATAAATCATTGGCCATCGATGATTGGACTATATCGTTTTTTAAATCCATAGATGCCATTGATACTTCGGCGGAGTTATCCGAATTTACCCACGATATTTATGGCAATTACGATTTTCTCAAAGTTTTGGAGAACAATCCACCTTCAGGTTTTCAGTTTTGTTATCTCACTTTCCATAAAAATGAGCAATTAATCGGCTGGATGCCGTGCGAAATCAAACATTTCAAAGCAGACCAAAGTCTGAACTTTTCAAAAGAATCCAACACTTTTTTATTGAAAATTAGAAAAGCTTTAGCGAAGAAAGTCAGTTTTGAAACCCTCATTGTGGGTAGTTTACTACTTACTGGAGAACACTCATATTACTTTGATAATCAATTAATTACAAATACAGATAAATACTTTCTTATTTCAAAAGGAATTGAAATTGCTAAGAAAACTTTGTCTGAGGAAAATATAATTGTTAAAAATGTCTTCATCAAAGACTTTTTTGAGTCCCAAAAATCCTTTATTACTGAGGGGTATAATGAATTTCAAGTAGAACCTAATTTCATTTTTGACATCCCCGATGAATGGCTATCATTCGAAAATTATATGGATGCCTTGTCCTCAAAATACCGCGTTAGAACTAAGCGAGCTTTCAAAAAAGCGGAAGGAGTTGAGAAAAAAGAATTTAATTTAGAACGCATTTTAGCGCATCAATCGGAGATTAATGTGCTTTACCAGAATATTTGTAAAAAATCTGCATTCAATTTGGTGGAGCTTCACGAGGATTATTTCGTGGATTTGAAACGTCAATTGGGTGAAAAATTTAGGCTCTGGGGCTATTTTACTGAGGGGGTACTGGTGGGATTTTTTACCACTATAGATAATGGCGAAGAGTTGGAGGCGCATTATTTGGGTTATAATGAAGCGGTGAATTTTACACACCATATTTACCATAATTTCCTTTTGGATATCATCAAAATTGGTATCGAAACAAACAAAAAACGCATCATTTTCGCCCGCACTGCCAATGAAATTAAGAGTTCTGTGGGAGCAGTTGCGCACGATATGTTCCTCTACATGAAACACGAAAACCCATTAATTAATCGGCTTCTACCTTTTTTTTTAAAAATATTGAGCCCTCAGGAAGTCTGGCAACCTCGGAATCCATATAAGGATTAATTTATTTCAATTCCACAAATTCAAACCCCCAAAAGCCTTTTTTTATGGGTAATTCCACCTCGCTGCCTTCTTGAATATCTTTAAAAAGGAGGTGTTTGCTTCTGATACGCTCTTGCTTTTCATTTCTGATAAAATACGTGTAAACTGCATCGACATTTTTCAAAGCGTCTTTATTTACGCCAAATCGAGCCATTTTCAAGGGAATTTCTTTTAAAAAAACCACTTTTTCAAAATGTACTTCCGTTTTTTTACTCAAAATATGGTTGGTACAAAGAGCCAGAAGTGGGGCAATAATCATGGATGGAACGATAAAAATCAAGGCAATTTGAATCCTATCCGTCATGTCATCTCCTTTTTGACGATACACAAACCGATTTGCAAACCATCCTAAAAATCCTCCCAACATAACAGCCCTAAAAAACAAATAACGAACGCCAAAAGTATTTGTGAAATAAGGTACTTCCACTGAATAGCCGTAAATAATCGCGGCAACAACAGCGAGTAAAATAATTCCTTTTAAAAAATTGGGCATGTTCGGTTTTAATTTTTAAATGGTTAGATGGCAATGTTTTTTTTAACTAAAAAAGCAATTATCGACGTATTTTGCACAGGAAAACTGATTTCTGTTAGCTCAAAGCCAATTGCTAAGTATTAACGAGCTTTTCTTATTTTTTCATCAACTCCACTTCATCGCCATAACGCGAGCGGAATCGTTTCAAAATAGCGGATAATTCCTTTTTATCTTTGTAGTTGATCTCTGCACCCACCACGGTCAATCCGCCTGATTTGCGCTCATAAAGTCCATAATTATTGCTTTTTATCCACGATTTTAAGCGATTTATGTTGCTTTTATTCGCAAATCCACCGATTATGATAGTAGCTTGATTTTGTGCATCGGGAGCAACTGATTTATTGACCCCCTCAGTAATAGTCAAGTTTTCCGAATTTTTAGACTTGCTTTTAGTATCCTCATAATATTTTTCGGAAGCAATATCTTGTGGTTTCGACGTTTTAGCACCTTTATCGTTTGCAGGTGGTGGAGGTGTGGAAACTAAAGGCGCAATTTGCACAAAATCCTCTTCTTGCTTCGGTTCAACTTTAGGCGGTGCAGGCACTGGCTTATCAATTGGTTTTACCTTCGCCTGTCGGGCAGTTTTTGCGGTGCCATTATCACTTTTTGTGAAAAGATAAACACAAAATGCCATTATCACCACCAAGGCGGCGGCAATGCCCGGAATCATTTTTTTAATATCAAATGGAAAATCAAATGGTGTTGACCGCTCTGGAATAAGAGGCGTTGAAATATTATCCACTGATTCTAAAAAGGGTTGTTGTTTCGTCACCGGCTCCGAAAATAAAGTTTGTGCAGGGGTAGCAACTGGAGGTTTAACGGTCTCGGCTCCATTGGTTTGGGGCACAATCACTTCTGGCTTTGACCTTGAAACGGGATAAAACTGAACGGCAGGCAAGCCGAAAGTATCTTGGTTGAAATTCGTATTTTCAGGTAAATAACGAATTTTATCGGTGTAATCCTTATACAAGCGACCCACATCCGTAATCACCAAAATTTCATGATTTTTAAACGTATTTACGGCAAATTCCGTGAAAGCATCAATTCTACTTTGAGCCTCTTGGGTCGTTATTTGATATTTCTTTTTAATAAAATCCAACAAAACACCATCGTTAATAATTAAATTAGGGTCGTAGCTAATTTCGAGCGAAGGAGGCGACATTTGACCTTGTATCATATCAACGGTGGCTGATTTATAACTGCTTGTGAAAGCGCCTAAACCGGGTATCACAACCGAGCCGTTTTGAAAAATGACTTCTTTTATATCGTCTGAAATGGATGGGTTCATATCTTCTAACATTAAAATTATTGATTCCAACAAAATTAAGAAATATTGCTGTATTTCAGTTAAATTATCTAAAAATCACCTTTCTGCAAATGAATAATCCTCATTTTAAACCTAAAATGAGGATTATTTATTATCAAATAACGCGTTTTTTAAAACACTTTATTCTTTCGCATTCCAAAACTTTTTAACCTCTAAAGCCGCACCTGATTTTGGAATGAGTTTGTTAAACAATCGAGCAGTATCTTGAAAAACGGCTGCTGGCGCGGGAACAACTTCTATTTTTCTCTCATTTGGCGTTGTCTTAATTGGAACGGATGGCTTGGTCGTAGGTTTCACTCTCCGGTTTGAAACCTTCGATTTTATTTTCTCATTCAATATTACAGCGTCATTTTGCACCTTTGGATTTGGATTGTTCTTCAAAATGTCATCAGTTAACGCCTTAGCTTCATTGTTTTCGTCCAAAACAGACGCTGCGTTCGCCAAGATAATTAACTTACTATTGTCAATATGTACAGGTCTATCGGTTGAATTTTCAAGTCTCGTAAAATGCGCTCTAAGAGTATCCCGCAATTTAGAGTCATTCGGCTTGGCTTCTATTTGCTTCACCACATTTTCTATTTGCTGAATACTTTGCTCGGTTTTTTTCTGAATTTTCCATTTATCCACTATGTCTTTTTGACTTTCTACGGCTTTTGGCGATGTTTTATCCAAATCAAGTGCTTTCTGAATCGTCACTTTAGCCGAATCATATTGGCCGAACGCCGCTTGGGTATTGGCAATTGCCGTCATTGCGTCAGCACTTGTTTTACATCTTGACGCAGGAAGAGTTTGAATGCTTTGAATCAAAGCCCTTTGAGCGGCCGTATCAGTGGGATTTTTGTTAACTACTTCCACTAATTCATCTATTTTTAAGACATCTTTTTTAAATTCAGCGCTTCTGAACGATGGATAACCTATCATAATTACGGGCGCAGCAAAACCGTAAAGCAGTTTCAAATTCGGTTTGTTCTTTAGTGCTGTAAAAAGAAAAACGAAAATAAGCGTCAATCCGAGTATGAAACCCAGAATCATCATGATTAATTCATGTAATTGTATGCCTTGCAACAGTGTCATATCTAACTCTATTTTAATTTAGAGACTTCCAAATGTGTAATAAGTTTCAAATCAAAGGGGTATTTAATAAAATATTAACTCATTTAACTTTAGTTAACATTTAAAACGTAAAGATGCCCTCCCTCAGTATTTGAAGTAAAACTAATAAATTTTCAGTAAATTATTAAAATATCTTGGAGCCTTGAAACGGGCATTCCCAAAAACAAAAATCGCATCACTCCCGAGAGAGCATGCGATTTCATCCAATGCAGCACTATTAAA
>JANPHO010000523.1:0-5973 GCA_031424515.1 Saprospiraceae bacterium | reverse complement strand
AATCATTTTTTGCTTTTTTATTTTTATGCTCTTTTTCGTCTTTTTTTACCTGTGTCATTTTACGAAAAGCCAGCAAAGCCTTTTCGTCTTGGGTTGCCACCACGGCCTCTACCTCCTCAAAAGTAGTCAATATCTGCTTTTGATTGCCATAGAAACAGTAGAGATACTGTTTAAATTCCTTTTGACTTTTGTCGCTAATGCCCGCGTAGATGTTTATAAAGTCACTTTTCATGGCGAATTGTTTTGTTAAAGTTGCAATGTAAGTGATTTTTTTAAAATATTTTAGGGGGTATCGGACTTATCCACGGGGAAAAGTCTGAAAACGGGGTTAAAATAATGGCTTTGTATTAAATCTAAAACGCCATAAAAAGGAGGTGAAATCCTGTCAAATTGCCCCCTTTTTATCGCGGGGAAAACATAAAGAATGGGAACAAAATAGCGAGAAGTATCTTGAATATAAGCAAAATAGTTGAAATATAATAGAAAATACATTGTCAAATAGCCTTTTTTCAGACGGTGAAAACCCAAAATATTTTCAGCGTTCTCTATTTTTTTTTGCTATATTTTTACAAATGTGTTTAAGATGTTTATCAAACGGACGCCTTAAACGGTAATAAATGAAGAGGAAATATCTTTCCCCACTTCAACCAAATTAACAAACGATGAATAAATAATCCTTAACTGCTTTACTTTTTACAATCGGGCGTGTGTTGTGTCGGCAGCAGCGAGGTAGTTTCTATGATTTAAATCAACATTTAGTGTAGCCGTATTTACTCTTTTAAAAATATTAATTATAACAAAAAACCTAACTATGAATAATCTAAAATCGACTTTACAGTCTATTACCTACATTATTACGGGCGAATTATTGCAATTATCTGGGTTCATTAGTGATAGTTGTGTGGCTACACTTACCATTATTTTTGGTATTGTGCTTTTTTTCAATTAATAACCCAAATCAAGTTTTTTACGGAAAATCCAGCAGTAGACTTTTTAGAACTCCGTTTTCCAAGTCTTCCAATTTTCCCAACAGCACACTACTAAAATGTAATTCTTAGAAGAACAGGTTGTAAAGAATAAGCATTATGATACAGAATAATATTTAATTTTAAAAACTAATTAGCCACAGATTACACAAATTAACACGAATTCGCCCATGAATAGGGTAAGAATAAATTTTTTAAAATCTACTTTAATCCGTGTTTATCGGTGAAATCTGTGGCTAATTTTTTTTGTAAAAAATAGTATAAAATATGGCAGAAATTCCACAGAACCACGGATTCCAACCAAGTAGAGAAGCCTTAATGAAATGGTTAGGCACGAGAAAACTCGCAAGAACAAAGGGGAAAGTAACCCTCCCAGGATTGTTTCAATCCTACAATTATCAAAAAGATGCATCAGCATTTATTTTGGTTATTTTGTTAGAATTATTGGGATTATTTGCGCTAATTATGGCATGGCGTCGCTTAGATGCTGTGGCCGTTGGTGTTGTCGTAGCTTTTTTATTGATTGATTTATTCTGTGCTTGGCGATTGCACAAGAATCATGGAAAATTCACGCTTGTCGTGAACAAAAAAATTTTAAGTGAAGACGCAAAAGAAGTCTCAATTCTTGAAGCCTCGCTTAGTTCAGAAAAAATAATTATAGCTTTTTGTAAAGGGGCTATTATCGTTGTTGCCTTGTTAAAGATTTATGCTTTCACTATTTTAAGCTATAAAATCAGCGGAATTACATTGGCTGTAATATTGATTTACGCACTTGTCGCTATGATTCATATTTATAATACAGGTTATTTCTTAGCTGAGAGGGGAACAATTCGCTCGTTTAAAAACGATTTTAATAGTTTTTTAAGTAAAAACTCAAATAGCAGTTCAATTGAATTAAATGCTGTCCCTCATTCTGTTTTCATAAATAATACATTGCTTAAAGAGCATCGAGTAAACCAACATACGCTGACCAAAATCAATAAAGAAGGGGAACAATTATCCTATCAATTTCAATCAACGGGCGTACTCACCGACGACGAACTTGATTTATTTGTAACAGTTCAAATTGATAGAGAAACAAAATCAATAGTAGCTGAAAAAGGCTTGGAACTTCAACTTCAGATTTTAGGAGAAAATTAAAAATTATTGGTTTTACATGCCATGATACAGAGGGCGGTAATTTAATATTTTTAAAAATTAAAAAAAACAGTATGAAGACTATCAAAAAAATTTTATTTTTTCTATTTCCAGTGGTTGTTTTCCCATCTTGTATTGATCTTTTTGCACCAAAAGAAAAAACGCTTGAATTAACGTTGGTAAGTCAAAAATTAGATGATGAAGGAAAAGCATTTCCCAATGAAATTGTGGATTTACTTGGTTCGACCACATTTAAAGATTGTGGTGATTCAAGCATTAAAACAACGCTCAAATTGCTCAGACTTGACTTGCCGAACAAAATGGAACCACAGATTCTTGAAATCCCACGGAGTATGGCGGAAAATTTATTAGGTGCGAATGACGACCCCGAAAAAATAAGGGATAAGTTCAGCAGTGTAAAAATCAATAAAGAATTCACTGAACCAAATAGCCAAATTGACGAAATTAAGCTACAAAATCTTATTAAACAGTTTGGGGGTGAGCAAAATATAATTGGTTACTCGATTGATAACTCATTTTCAGCAGGTGATATAGGCATAAAATTCTATCCAGATTTTAAACAAGTCAAGCAAGAAATATTGAGACGGACTTGTAGTTCATCAAGTAGTAAATTTCTGATTCTTTACAATTTAGCGTCAAATACACAGCCTGAAAATCCTGTAAATCCAGAGAGTTTAAATGTTGTGACTCCTCTGTCAATGCCTGCTCATGCTTTTTCAAAAGAACTGCAAAAAGCCCTCATGTCCATAATTTCAAAGCAGTCAACGGGTGAAAAACTGCAACTCGCCCAGCAGTTGAGTGATAAGTATTTTAATGTTGAGTGTACGGTTAAAAGTTATCAATCTTTAACAAATCCCAATATTTTTGACACTTTCGGTAGCAAAAACGGCGGAGCACAGTATTTACAATATTTAGCTACGGCGACTTCACTGTTAGATATTCAGATTCAAAAAGTAGAAAAAGATATTCAAACTGGCAAAATAACCGCTTTATATGTCTATGAAAAACATAATTGAAATATCAAAAAACAGGGTATTTATTTGGGGATTGATTGTATCGTTTGTAATCATTCTTCCACAAAATATGTACAGCCAAAACACTTTATCAAACGCTGATTTAGAGCTATTTAAAAAACAAGCCCATAAAAAGGTAAGGTCATTTGAGCATTATATTCGGCAAATAATGAACGACCCAAGTAGTAGACAGGCATTTATTGAACAAGCATTAAGGCTTTTTAAACCCAATGCTACAATTCAAGTTGCGGGAAAACAAAGTGGGACTCGTACGATTTCGATTGCCTCATATCTTAATACAACGGTCCCAAACTATACTAAAAACAACAAAATTGTAGTAATAAATTTCATTGCGGTCAATATTGGAGAGTGGAGTAGTAAAAAAAATAATAAAGGCAAAGTGTATTATGAAGCACCCATAACCTTTTCACAAAGGTTTTGTTGGCGCAAAAAAAGTGCAGATTATGATGTCTCTAATTTTGATTATTGCGATTTAACTGTCAAAGAAACAACAGTTACAGCTGAGCAAATGGTGGGCATTAAAGGCAATTATTGGCAATTATTATTAGGAAATATTGAAGTGGATTCAATTACGGATTAAATCAAAATTATATGAAAAATTTCCTCCTTATTTCACTTTTATTTTCATTCGCAAATAAAAAAAATAGTAATGTCTATTTGCTTTCAGATGCCACTAATCGAGGATTTGTAGAAAATTATTTTTCACGATTGTCGGTTTATGGGAGTAATCCTTCAAAAGCCAATTCTAATGAATTGGAATTATTAAATATGCACTATGACCCCGATGAACCTAATTATCCCAATGATTTAGGTACTGATGTGGCAACTACAGATTTTTCAAATTATTTGATTGATATCCGCGATGTTTATAACCATAAAGTCAATATGGATTATACGATAAACAGCGTCAGTGCATGCGAAACCACTAATCAAGGTTTTGATTTTACTTTCGTATTTGTTACTAAAACAATGATGATGGTAGGTGGTATACGAAAAATTGAATTGCTTGTTTCTGTGAGTAATTCATCAAAAGGGACTAAAATTCACAGAGTTGATTGGTTAAGCACGGAAATTATTAAAAATGATGAGTGTTTGACAGATGAATTGAAAAAAGAAAATAAAGATATTATTGTCGAAGCAACAACGGACAAATTCGCTGAAATAAAGAAAAGTGGCGATAATGCCTTTAATGCAAACAATTATCGCTTGGCAAAAGAGTGTTACGAGGAAGCCTTAAAAGTGAAAAATGATAGTTATTTATTGGAGCGAATAAAAATATGCAACAATCAAATAACTTGTTTAACGGACATAAAATTGTCAGATAATTATTCTCAAAAGAAGGAGTATAAAAAGTCAATTGACTTGCTTAATAAAATAGCGAATAATTGTCCCGAATATAAAAACAATGCGATTGAAAAAATTAATTTATACAGTGATTTAATCAAGAAACAAAATTATGAGCATTATTTAAAAATGGGTGATGATTTATTCACCACTCAATTATATACCAATGCAAAAAATGCTTATTCCAAAGCATTAGAATTTTCGCCGAACGATACTTATCTTTTAAAACAAATAAAAATATGTGAAGGAAATGGCGTGCAATTCATTCAAAGTGAAATTCGTAAAGCCATTTCTTTAGCTGAAAATGGCAAATTGGCAAATGCTTTTTCAATATTTTACCGCTATGAATCGAGTAATTTATTAGATGGTGATAATTATTATTTTATGGCAATGGTGCTTGATAATAACGATGGAAGAGTTACCAAATTATTCAATTTAAGCCGCAAAGAGCGTTTCCATTTAGCGAAAATATACTGTATTACGGCAATGAATAAAGGGAATAAAAATGCCGAAAACATGTATTTTGAAATTTTTAATAAAAAATCAAAAAGAAGATAATAATATGAAAAAATCTATTTTTCTCTATTTCTTTCTATGCTGCATCAATACCGTTTCAGCTCAGAAAACGGTAAAGTTTCCACTCAAACTTTTTTCTTTAAGAAATGCCAGACTTTCGTTGGGCGTAGGCGTAGAAGCACCCCCTCAGTATATTCTTGAAGGATTGACTTCATACTATGTACTAAATGAGGAAGAGAACTTAAAAATTACCCCCGAGACATATTTAGCAGGAAAAGTAGCACTTGATTTATTTGCGCCTAATTCAATTATAAATTTATATACGGAAGCCAATTATGCTTATTCACGCGTTGTCTTGCGTGAAACCCAAAAAAATTATTCCGATACACTGTCATTTGGCTCATTGGAAGTGCCCCTTTTTTTAAAGATACGGATGGGTTCACGAGAAAGTAGAGACCGTTACATTATCTTTTTCGGCGCGTCATTGGATATGCCTTTACACGTAAAACGGACTTGGCAAACGAGTAAGGGGTTGTTGAAAGAAGACAAAACAATAGACCAATTAAATAAAATGGGATTTAATATTGGGGGTGGTTTTGGTTGGGAATATTTTTTAACCGACCACACAAGGTCAATCCTTTATTTTAGGGCAACATATCGCGAAAACAATTTATTAAATACTAAATACCCAGATTTTGCACTCAATTATGGCGATGTCGATATTAAATATTTGCGGTTGACTTTAGCAATAAGTTTATTCTTTTAAATTTTACCACTAAGCAGAATTGTCATCAATAAAAAATCAAACAAAAAAATCCTACATAATGAAGTCAAATATACCTTTAAGCGCATTAATCATAGGTACTTTTTTATTCCATATACCGTACACTTTTGGGCAATTCGACGCTATTAAAAAGAGACTGGGGGAGAAAGTC
>JANPHO010000522.1:0-23186 GCA_031424515.1 Saprospiraceae bacterium | reverse complement strand
GTCATTCTGAGCACAGCGAAAGAATCTGTCCACATCTCTAAATTGTTTTTACACAGATTCTTTCGCCGCGCTCAGAATGACAAGCTGTACATTCATTTTTAACTTTTAAAAACATATTATGATGAACAATTACAACAAGCACAATTATTGGGTTTATATAACGACTAACCCTAAAAAAACTGTTTTATATACAGGTGTGACCAATGACCTTCAACGGCGTATAAGCGAACATATCATGAATAATGCTACCGACAGAAACACTTTTGCTGGAAAATTCTTCTGTTATAATCTTATTTATTTTGAGCATTTTAGCTTTGTTCAAGATGCTATTTCAAGAGAAAAACAAATCAAACTTTTAACAAGAGCTAAAAAAGAAGCCTTAATAAATGCATTTAATCCCGAATGGCGATTCCTTAATGAAGATATAAAGTCACAGACTATCTTTGAAAAACTAAAATCCATTGAGTTAGGTGAGATATTGCCATATAATTTTGATAAAAAAGAATAAACAATCACCTTGTCATTCTGAGCGCAGCGAAAGAATCTGTATAAACACAATTGGATGTTGACAGATTCTTTCGCTACGCTCAGAATGACAGGGTAATTGCTTTTTTATTTAAAAAATCCCCCAATTCACTTCAATAAAACGCATTAAAAACTAACTTTGCTCTCCGCTTGAATCCATTTTATGAGAACTTTAGAATGTTGTAAAGCACAACATTCTCAATTATCAATTTTCCATTTTTAATTAAAACTATGGCAAGACCGTCTTCCAAACCCAATTCAGCACAAAAAGGTACGCCTATCGTGACGCCCTTGATGCAACAATATTACCAAGCGAAGGCAAAATATCCCGATGCATTGTTGCTGTTTAGAGTGGGCGATTTTTATGAAACGTTTGGTGAAGATGCTATCACGACTTCGCACGTGGTGGGTATTGTGCTCACGAGCCGCAATAATGGGGGCAGTGATGTCGAATTGGCGGGTTTTCCGCACCATTCATTGGATGTGTATTTGCCAAAATTGGTGCGGGCTGGTTATCGAGTGGCGATATGTGAGCAATTGGAAAAACCCGTGGCGGGTCGGGTTGTGCGCAGGGGTGTGACGGAGGTGATTACGCCGGGCGTGACGAGCGACGATAAACTCCTTGACCAAAAAAGTAATAATTACCTCGCTGCCATTGCCACGCGCAAACAAGATACGGGCATCGCTTTATTGGATATTTCGACGGGTGAGCTGCTCGTTACTGAGGGGGATTGGTCGTATTTGGATAAAATTTTACAGACATTTTCACCTTCCGAAATTGTATTTTCAAAAGGCGTTTCAAAGGAATTTAATGAAAAATTTGGGGATAAATACTACACTTATGGCTTGGATGAATGGGTTTTTCAAGAAGGTTATGGTCGTGAAAAACTGATTGAACACTTTCAAATTCTCTCTTTAAAAGGGTTCGGTATCGAGGATATGGACTTGGCGCAGTCGGCAGCGGGGGCAGCTTTGCATTATTTGGCAACGACAGAAAAGACGAATTTGAAGCATATTAATCATATTTCAAGGCTTTTACCCGATAAATATGTGTGGTTGGATAGATTCACAATTCGCAATTTAGAGTTGATTTCTACGAATCACGAAACGGGCAAATCACTCCTCGATATTCTCGATAAAACGCTTTCCCCGATGGGCGCTCGGTTGATGAAAAAATGGATTGTTTTGCCTTTGAAAAGCAAAACGGCTATTGAGCAACGCTTGGAAAGTGTCGAGTATTTTATTCAAAATCAAGGTTTTAAGAGTGAAATTGAGTCGTATATCAAGCAGATTGGCGACCTCGAACGCTTAATTTCAAAAGTACCTTTGGGTAAAATTAACCCTCGGGAGGTGCGTCAATTGGCGCGCTCATTGAGCACAATCGAGCCGATTCAGTTGATACTGAGGGGGGCGAATGACCAATTAAAACGCATGGCGGACACCTTGAATCCGTGCAAAATCATGCGTGAAGAAATAGAAAAAACGCTTTTTGAAGAACCGCCTGTCAACCTCACAAAAGGCGGTGCCATTGCTGATGGCGCAGATGCTGACCTCGATGAATTGCGTAATATTATTAAAAATGCCCAATCATTACTCATTGATATTCAACAGCGTGAAATAGAAAAAACGGGTATTACGAGTCTTAAAATTGGTTTTAATAACGTTTTTGGCTATTTTTTAGAAGTAACGGCTAAGTATAAATTTATCGAAATTCCAAAGGAGTGGATTCGTAAACAGACGCTTGCTAACGCTGAACGGTACATTACACCCGAGTTGAAAGTTTTAGAAGAAAAAATATTGGGTGCGGAGGAAAAAATATTGGCTATCGAGGAACGGTTATTTCAAAAACTGGTGGGTTCTCTCTTGGATTTTATTCAACCGATTCAACAAAATGCCAATTCTATTGCCGTTTTAGATTGTTTAAATGCGTTTTCAAGCATTTCAATGCGCAATAATTACTCAAAACCCACGCTTACTGAGGGGTATGAGTTGGATATAAAAGAAGGACGCCATCCTGTGATAGAGCAGCAATTGCCTTTGGGCGAAAGTTATGTGCCCAATGATGTCTATTTGGATAGCGATGAGCAGCAAATTTTGATGATAACTGGTCCCAACATGGCAGGTAAATCAGCCCTTTTGCGTCAAACTGCTTTGATATGCTTGATGGCTCAAATGGGGTGTTTTGTACCCGCAAAAGAGGCGAATATTGGTTTACTTGACAAGGTGTTTACACGAGTGGGGGCGAGTGATAATATATCGAGTGGCGAGTCGACTTTTATGGTGGAGATGAACGAAACGGCGAGTATTATGAACAATATTTCAGACCGTTCTTTGATACTTTTGGATGAAATTGGGCGGGGCACGAGCACTTATGATGGTATCAGCATTGCGTGGTCAATCGCTGAATATTTGCACGAAAGTGGCACTCGACCCAAGACGCTTTTTGCTACCCACTATCACGAGCTGAACGAATTGGCTGACCTTTTTAATCGCATTAAAAACTACCACGTGGCGACTAAAGAAGTCGGTCAAAAAGTCATCTTTTTACGCAAATTGACTGAGGGGGGGAGCGAACATTCCTTTGGTGTACACGTCGCTCGGATGGCGGGAATGCCGAATGAAATTGTTAATCGTGCCAACGAAATATTGGCTCAATTAGAGAATAAACACATTGATTCCGCTTCTAATATGCCTAAAAACGATAAAAAAGAAACCAAAGATAAACTCAAATCTGCCGCTGAAAAACCCATGCAACTCAACTTTTTTGACATCGGCGACCCACGCCTGCAACGCATAAAAGAGGCTTTGGATAAAATGGATTTGAATACCATGACTCCCATTGATTTGATGATGAAAGTGGCTGAGTGGAAGAAAATGTTGGATAATTAATTTAGTTATTGATTATTGGTTATTAGTTTTTGGTTGTTTTTATTTTCGATTAAAAGGATTAAATTGCGTTAAAATTTATGCAAATGAATATTGCACTATCTGCATCTGAAAATAAGAAAAAAAGGTCACGTAAAATACCTGATTATCTCGTTTATGAAGAAATGAACGGTAGAAAACTCTACCGTAAGGGTTATCGTGATGTTTTAAACCAAACCAAAACTCTTGAAGAAATTATTGGAAGTAGCAGCTTACAAGGCATTATTATCTCTTTAATGCTCCGTTCTCTTTATAAAAACCTTGACGAAAGTAAATTTGAAATTATAACTAATGAAATAGGGCTTCATATTTCAAAAGGAGATAATTTATCAGCTGATATTATTGTATATGATGCAGATGAGGCTCGTGAATATCGTATTGACGACCATTATTTTAATGTTGCACCCAAATTAGTTATCGAAGTGGATGTAAAAATTCATACTGAAAATCCCAATATGATGGAATATGTGTATGAAAAAACGGATACCTTATTTTCATTTGGCGTTGAAAAAGTAATTTGGATTTTCTCAAATGAAAAGAAAATATTTTTAGCAGAACCTAATCAAGATTGGATTATTCGTGATTGGAATAAAGATTTTGAAATAATGCCCAATTATGCTATTAATTTATTGAAAATGATAGAAGATAGAGGGTATAAAATTGATTGATGCCCCCTCAGTATTAAATCGCTTTTTAACACTTAAATTCACATTAAACATGAAATACCTCCTTATTCCTATCTTTATTTTAATGTCATTACTACCTCTTTCATCGCAAAAAGTTCGAGCAAATTATGAGTACAGTTTGAGTAGTGGTGGCATGATTGAGATCACTCCAGAGTTGTATGATTCCCTTTTAAATCGACGATTGATATAAAAGACTCAATTACTAAACGAACCGTTGAAATCACAAAACTTTACGATTTATACTATGCCAAGTGCGATAAAACATTCAAAGGAATGACAAATCTACCCCTACCCGACTTTGAAGCCAAAGATACTGAGGGGTATGACCATAGCACATATAAATATAGAGGTAGGGTTTTGATATTACATTTTTGGTTATTTTGGAGCAGTTCATTTGATAAAGAAATACCTGAATTGAATAAATTGGTAGATAAATATCAGAAGGATGGTTTGGCTGTTTTATCTTTGACAAGTTTACAAATTGGTGATTCTGAAAAGCTAAAATTAAAAGAAAACCCATTGAATTTCCCTTTGATTGAAAATGCTTACGAGTTCGCCAATGCGTTTTTTAAAATGCAGTTGATGCGTCCTTGTTTTATCATCGTTGATAAAAATGGGACAATGCGATATTTCTATGATAGTAACTTAGTGGAAAGTAAAATGCTTTTAAAAGGCGAAAATCAACTATCCGATTTTGAACAAAAAATTGTGGATTTATTGAAATAAATGCCTCAAAATACCTTTTTTATTCATTAAAACCCAAAAAAGGCATTTTAATTTTACACAATTTGTTTTAAAATTAAAAATAAGCGCTATATTTGAGCGGATATTACATACTTGAGCCAAACTTAAACTAACAGGTATTAAACAAGCGCATGCATCAAACAGCAGACATAGACCCCTCAGTAGTCGCCTCCCGTTTCATTAATCAGACTAATAAATCCGTGTTTTTGACTGGAAAAGCGGGTACTGGTAAGACGACGTTTTTAAGAGCAATTATTCAAAAAACGCATAAAAAGACAGTCATTGTTGCGCCTACGGGCATTGCTGCTATCAATGCAGGTGGTGTGACGATTCACTCTCAATTCCAATTGCCTTTTGGCTCGTTTATTCCTTCGGATAATTTTCCTGATTATTTAAATCCCAACTTGGTTGTCAATAATAAACAAACGCTCAAAAAGCATATGAATATGAATGCGACTAAGCGCCAAACGCTGCGGTCGTTGGAGTTGTTGATTATTGACGAGGTGAGTATGCTGCGGGCAGATATTTTGGATTCCATTGATTTGGTTTTGCGGACAGTCAGGGGGGATTATTTCAATCCTTTTGGCGGGGTGCAGGTGCTTTTTATTGGCGATTTGATGCAATTGCCGCCCGTTGTGAAAAATGATGAATGGGAAATTTTGCGGAATTATTACGATGGTATGTTCTTTTTTCATGCTAAAGTGCTTCAAGATGAAAAACCATTGTACATCGAACTTGAAAAAATATACCGCCAAGATGATATTACTTTCATCAATATATTGGATAATTTAAGGAATAACCGCATTGAAACCACTGATTTAGCCATTTTAAATAAATACTACAAACCCAATTTTAAACCTCAAACGGAGGACGGCTACATCACGCTCACGACCCACAATGCCAAAGCCGCTCAACAAAATCAAACTTCATTGGATTCCTTACCCGATAAGGCTTACAATTTTTCGGCGGAAGTGGGCGACGAATTTCCGCCGTTCAGTTTTCCAACGGATAAAGATTTAATATTAAAAAAAGGGGCTCAAATTATTTTTATTAAAAATGATCCGACGGGTCAACAGCGCTTTTTTAATGGTAAAATAGCCATTGTGGATTCTATTTCACAGGACGAAATTAAGGTGCGTTTCAAAGATCAGTCGGAAACGATGACTTTAGAAAAATACGAATGGCGCAATATAAAATACACCGTCAATGACAATACCAAGGAAATTGACGAAGAAATAATTGGCACATTCACGCAATATCCTGTCAAATTGGCGTGGGCAATTACGGTGCATAAAAGCCAAGGTTTGACATTCGAGCGCGCGATAATTGATGTAAATAGTGCTTTTGCTCCCGGGCAAGTGTATGTAGCATTGTCGCGTTTGACATCGTTGAAAGGCTTGGTTTTGACTTCAAAAATCAATTTTAAAGGCATCAACAGCGATGCACAGGTTATACGATTTGCTTCCAATAAAAAAGAATCAGAAGAAATAAAGGGTATTTTAGAGGTGGAAATGTATAATTTTTTAAAGGATTTCCTCTATAAAACCTTTAATTTTTCGATTTTACTGAGGGATTGGCGGTTTCATATTATCAGTTATGAAAAAATTGAAAAAAATTCTGAAAAGCAAAAACACGTTGATTGGGCAAAGGAGCAATACGATGCCTTGGATGCTCAAAAAAAGTACGCCGATAATTTTACGCAACAGCTACAAGGTTATCTTGAAACGAGAACGCCTAATTTAAAGCAAGTCGCTGAAAGACTTACTGCAGCGAAAGATTATTTTTCCAAGTTTTTAGAATCTATTTTAATAAAAACGAGGACGCATCGGGAAAAAATGAAGGTGTATAACAAAACCAAAGCCTATTGCGAAGAGCTGACAGAATTAGAAGCTGAACTTTATGACCGCATTATGGCTTTTAGAAAAGCCGTTATTGTGGTTGAATGCGTGCTTAATGGAGAAGAAATTACTAAAGAGCATTTCAAAACCTACAAAACAGCCTCTAATACTGAGGGGGGGGCAATAAGCGCGGTTTTAAAGGAACTTTCAGAATCGAATCAATCACAGCCTATCCAAAAAACCAGTAAACCCAAGGGTGAAACGTATTTGGTGACCTATGATTTATATCTTTCTGGTAAAAAGCCCGATGAAATCGCAGAAATCAGAGGCTTAGTAGTGGGTACTATTTATCAACATTTGAGTCATTTAATGGATAAAGGCAAGGTTGATATTAAAAAAATACTCAGTGAAGACCGAATCCAAACGATTGCCGCTGCCTTAGAAGACATTGATGATATTAGCATAAAGCCTGCAAAGGAGAAATTGGGTGATGCTTACTCTTTCGGTGAAATTCGTTTGGTGAAAACGTATTTGGATAGTAAGAAAAAGTGAAAAGTGAAAAATGAAAAATGAAAAAATATAAAACATATGGTAGGGGAAAAAAAAACCCTGTCAAATAGTTTGACAGGGACAAAACAAAAAACAAACACTATGAACAAACACTATTTTTAATCCCTTAAAGGGAAAATTTGCTATTAAATCGGTTTCTTAAAAAGCTAAAAATCGGTTCTTGAAGATTTATAAATACTTAACTTCAATATATTATTTAATTAACCAATATCATGCCAAAAATATATAAAGTCAATCAAATGTGTAAAAAATAATTTTATTAAAAAATGGTTATGAGCTTCTGTCTTTCTTTATCGCTTTTGATATTTCAAAGAAGCAGGAATTTGAAATGGCATGCAAGCTAAATTATCTCTAATTGTGACTGCCTTATTTATGGTTAATCTCTTTTAGTATAATCATAAATATATATTAGTATAGACCAAATGTATGCCAAATAACGCAGTAATCAGGGTTTTAAATATTATTTTTAAAAATAAATAATGAAAATTAAGAATACGCGGGTAAAAGGTATCTCGTGACGAGTAATCGGCGTATTTTTTATTGTTTTTTTTTCGGGTGATTAAAATCACTCATTGATGCGAGCGAATTTTTTGACATAAAAACGAACGATTTCAATCGTTCGTTTTATGTGTGTATTAAACCTCTTGTCGCAAAACTTCTAAAGGCGATTCATTCACCACTTTTCGACTGTTCAACAAGCCAATGACGACTACCAATGTCGTAATACTGAGGGGGGTAATCATCAATGTCAACCAATCAATAGAAAATGGCGTTTTAAAAACAAAATGCGATAATGACCATGCCGCACCCACCGATAATAAAACTCCCGACATTGTCGCCAAGCCACCCAACCATAAATATTCTAAACCATTGATTGTCAATATCGTACGTCTATTAGCGCCAATCGTTCTCAGTAAAACGCTCTCTCTAATGCGTTGAAATTTGGATAAATAAACCGAGCTGATTAGTACCATCAAACCCGTCAGAATACTGAAAAGAGCCATGAATCGAATGACAAAACTGATTTTAGTCAACACCTCATCAACAGTTTTTAAAATTTGAGTCAAATCAACTACTGAAATATTAGCAAATGTGGTGACTAAATCTCGTTGAAATTTAGCGGATTGCTCCACCGAACTCACTCGCGTGACCACCACATTGAACTGCGGCGCTTTTTCTAAAATACCACTGGGAAATAAAATCAAGAAATTGGTCTGTACCCGAGCGAAGTCAACTCGGCGGATACCGGTCACCACCGTTTTAATTAAAGCCCCCTGCACATTAAATGTGATTTTTGAGCCTACTTTGGCTCTCATATCGCCTGCAATGTTTTCAGCGACCGTTACACCCACCGTTCCGTCGGGAAGCCTGCCGGGTTGAGGCAATTTTCCGTCAATCAATATTTCACTATCGATGAGGCTATCACGATACGTTACCCGCCACTCCCTTTCGTATATAAAACGAGGGATTTTACTCAGCGAATCCTTCATATATTCCATCCGCGCCACTCCGTCCAATTCCTCCAAACGAATGGTGACAATGGGCACTTGCTGAATTAACGGCATTTGATGCCCAGTGATCATTCTGCTAACGCTGTCTTTTTGTTGCGGCTGAATATCGAAAAGTATCATATTCGGCTGTTTGCCGCTGCCCGCAAAACCAATTTGTTTTAAGAGTAATTGTTGGATTAAAAAAAGAGTAGAAATCAACATAGTGCCCAAGCCGATACTGACCATGAGGGTCAATGTCTGATTTTGGGGGCGGTACATATTGGCAATACTCTGACGAACGGGGAAGCTCCAACTTTTCGGAAAAAACTTCCTAACAAATTTCATCAAACCCCACGCCACGAGCGTCAAAAGCCCCAAAGTAGTACCAATTCCCGCAATAAAAATCAAACTATCGCGCACTCTGCCAGTTTGATAAAAGGTAAAACCGAAGATAAAAAGCCCAATTAAGGTATAAATCAACCATTTTATGGGGTCTCTTTGTCCTTCTTCTGCCTCGTAACCCGAGCGAAGAGTCCGCAGCGGTGAGGTTTTACGGATAGTTAAAAGTGGTAATAATGCGAATAATATGGACACACCCAAACCTGTAAAAACGCCCGACAACACCGCCGATACTGAGGGGTCGGACGATACATTTTCAATCGGTAAAAAGTCTTTTAAAACCAATGGTAAAAAACGCTGAATCATTGTCCCCAATAAAGCCCCAATGACAGCACCACCCAAACCCATAAAAGTAATCTGAATCAAGTAAATAATAAAGGCTTGACGACCACTTGCGCCCAAAGTGCGCAGGATAGCCACCGTCGGCAATTTATCTTTCACGTATATATTCACCGCACTCGCCACGCCAATACAGCCCAAAAGCAAGGCAATAAAGCCCACTAAATTCAAAAAATCCGCCATTTGGCTGAATGACCGACCCGTATTTTCTTTTCTATCCGATATGGTTTCGATGCGGTATTTCTCTTTTTCTAAGCGGGGCTTCAAGTTTTTAGCTAAGGCGTCCAAGTCTTTTTTATCGGAATCTTTAGCAAATTGATAAAAATATTGGTATTGCACACGACTGCCCCTTTGCAATAAATTGGTGGAATCAATGGCATCCAAGGGCAAATATACTGAGGGGGCAATACTCGCCTGCAAGCCCACCCTACCCGGTGCGCTATTTACTTGACCAATTATCTCATAATTCACATCGCCAATGCGCAGCGAATCCCCTATATTTAAATTAAATTGCAAACGTAATGACCTATCCACCAATGCTTTACGCCCGTTCATAAACTTTCTCGACACGCCCTCTGGCTCTGTTACCAAATCACCATAAAAGGGATAAATACCCCTTTGTGCCTTTACTTGCACGGGGCGCGTGCCCTCGCTTTTTGGAAAATATGCCATGGATAAAAACGTCACCATCGTGCTCCTTTCACCGCCCAAACTATCTAAAATGCCTTTTACAGTAGGATTCGGCGGGTTCAGTCCATCCAAAACCAAGTCAGCACCCAGCAATTCCTTAGCTTGTCCGTTGATGTCTTTTTGGAGATTTTCACTAAAAGAATTGATGGCGACCAAAGCAGCAATGCCCAAAATAATGCTCGATACAAAAAGCAAAAGCCGTCCTCTATTTCGACGGCTATCCCTCCATGCCAGTTTAAAAAGTAAACCTAAATCTAATGACTTCAAAATATATGTATTTTATAAAACTGTTATAAATCCAAGCCTTGCACCTCAAAATTAGGATCACAGGCATTTTTAAAAAGACGATTGTGGTGTAAAGATATTTTATCAAAAAGATACTTGTACTTGACTTCAAAAAAAAATAAGCGTTTTTTTGAAACGCCTATTTTGAGATTTTATATTTAAATATACTTTAATTCTATTTTAACTTTTTAATCAGATTTTTAAAATCATTCTCTCCTTCCAATCTTAGTCTTTTCTCTTGAAAAAGAAAAATAAATGTACTTGATATTAAAACACCGACAAAAATCATAGAATTCACAAAAACACTTGAATTTCCGCCTTTCAAGCCCATAAATAATGTCGGGAACGCCATCAAAGGAACTACAATGCTCAATATTTTGAAAGTGGCATTAGCTCGTACGGTATAACTAATTTGCGTACAATTTTCCACACTATTTAATTGACCTTTGATAAAATAATGTTCTTTTTCTATCATTGAAAATGTGCCGAAACTTTTGGCTGAAAGTATTTCAAATTTACCTTCATTCAATCGTTTTAACTGCATTTGATTATTTTTTTCAAGATTTTCTAAGAAAACGGAGGATATTTCGTCAATATTTTTTTCAATAACTATGGTATTTTTCATTTCACTTTTCACATACCTTTTAATAATTCTAAGATTTTTTCTTCAAAATCATAGGTAGGGCGTTTGATATCTACGGCTTTTTCGTTGAGGTGAGACCTGATTCTTGTCAAATTATCGGACATGTAAAAATGGCGCATCATTCCATTTTTATCAATGATGACAATAAAAGGAGTCCATAAATTGGATAATAAAAAATTATTTGAAAATTTATAAGCATTGTCCACCAAAGGAAAAGCCAGCGGATGGGTTTTTAGATGCGCTTTTTCGCTTTCACCCAAAGGCATATTCACGAAGGATAAAATTTGGACACCATCCTGCTGATACTTTTCAGCCAATTGATTGAGCGCAGGTATTTCATTGTAAAACGAATAATCCCAAAAGCTCCAAAAGTGCAAAATCAATACTCTACCTCGGTACAAATGCGGCGGATGGGTGTACCCCTCAGTATCTTTGGCATCAAAATCGGGTACAGGCTTGCCGACCATAGTTTTGAGTAGACTGTCCCGACGAAGCACATTTTTTTTTTGCTCTTCTTCCCATATTAGAGTGACACCTCTTGGAAAAAGCCCTTTACTTAGAGAATCTTTCTCCGATTCTGTAAATTTGTCTGCCTGCACTTTCACTCCATTGGGCATGACAAGTACATCTTTATTGGTTGGATTGTTTTGTGCTAAACTAACAGCAGTTTGAAAAAAAATAAAAGCAAAAAGTAGGCATAAGTATTTCATAATCAAGGATTTAAGATAAAATACTAAAACGTTTAAATAGTGTTTTTTATGCTGATGGGTTTTAAATTTTAATTAAAAGAATATAAAAAACTATCTCTCTCCCTCCCATTCGGCATAAAACTGCTCTAAAAAGGCTTCCATATATTGATGCCTTTGTTCTGCCATTTCTTTACCTTTGGGAGTGTTCATTTTATCTTTTAAAAGGAGTAATTTTTCATAAAAATGGTTGATAGTAGGCGCATTGGAGGCTTTATATTCTTCTTTTGTCATGCTCAAATGGGGTTTTACTGAGGGGTTATGCATTTCTCGATTTTTAAAACCACCATAATTAAACGTGCGCGCTATACCAATTGCCCCGATGGCATCTAATCTATCCGCATCCTGCACGATTGCCAACTCTTGCGAGTGAAATGACTTTTCAAAATTACCACCTTTAAAGGAGATATTCCTGATTATTTGCTCCACATGATGAATAACCTCCTCATCAATACTGAGATTTTTAAAAAAAGCAGTCGCCATTCGGGGACCAATTTCCTCATCGCCATCGTGAAATTTGGCATCGGCAATATCGTGCAACAAAGCAGCGAGTTCTACTATTAAAAGGTTCCCCCCCTCAGTATTTGAGATGTTTTTAGCGTTGTTCCACACCCTTTGGATATGCCACCAATCGTGTCCGCCTTCAGCGTTGACGAGTGTTTTTTTAACAAAAGCTACGGTTGTTTGTATTATTTCGGAATGTGTCATATGGTTTTAATTTGGCTCAAAAATAATAGGTAAATCGGCATTTTAAGTAGGCGTTTAAAAATAATCGACAATTTCTGTTGGACTTAAAATTATATAAAATTCTCCGCTGCGCTTCGTATTTTATATAATTTTAAGTCCAACAGAAATTGTCCGTTATTTTAGCCCAACTATTTATGTTAAGAATTTAGGAATCAATTATATCCATTCACATTACATTAAGATTTTAAGTGAAATATAAAAAACGAGTCAAACGTTAGTAACTCGTTTGACTCGATTTTGTAAATGAATCCTTGGGTAGTGAAATGAAAGCTAAAAGTTCGTGTTTTAGTTGAAGGTCGAGCAGCTATTGGTCTTTTTTATCATTGAAAAAAGCCACAATCGCTGCATTTTACGCAGGGTTTCCATCTGAGTGTTCGTTTAAAATTTGATTTAAGATGATTTAATGTAAAATAAACGATGACATTTTACAGACATTGCACGATTATTGATTTTAACAATTATCAATTACCTTAAATATCATTATTACCCTTTTTAATGTATGTTTTTTGACTTAAAAATACCTAAATCAGTTATTACAGAAAGGGCTCTATTCTTATCCTTACTTTTTTTAAAAAGATAAAATATTGATTATCATACTTTTACACATTATTAACATTTATTGAATTTTTATTAAATTAAAAGAATTTACCTTTGTCGAAAATCAAAACCGATAAAATGAGAAAAACCGCACTCCTTTTTTTTGCCATTATCCTCATCACCTTTGCCAGCTGTAAAATCAATCCTTTGAGCGATTTGACAACCGAAATTGGATCTTCAGAATGGGCAGTACCACTTATTGATTCAAAAAAATCATTTCAGGATATTATTAATGGCTTCGATAAACAAGCATTTGTACAAATTGCACCCGATGGGACGCTGATTTTGCACTACAAAGGTGATTATATTGCACGCTCATCTTTGGATATTTTCTCGGCTTATCAAAATGCCCTATTTCCCATCATAGATACAGTTATGGCAGTGCCTTTGAGTTTACCGAAAGGTGTAACACTGGATTATGTGGATGTGAAACAAGGCAGCCTTGATTATTTCATCCGTTCGCCGGACAACGAACCATTGAATGTCACGATTCGCATTCCACAAATGACTAAAAATGGTGCTTCCTTTGTAACGAAATTCATTGCCACTAATGCAGGTTATTTCGGAACGCTCAACATGAGTGGTTGGAGCATCGCTTCCGCAAAAGACTCCATATATATGTATCATGATGCACGCCGCGCCAATGGCGAACGCGTGAATTTGAAAAATAACGGTGCTTTTAATATCAAAGATTTTCAATTCAAATTTGTGAAAGGCTTTTTGGGTGTTGACACGTTTGATGTGCCACGCGATACCATAAAAATGGATTTTTTCAATAATTGGAAACAAGGCGAAGTGCGTTTTGAAAACCCTAAAATGACCTTGACTTTGGATAATTCATTCGGAATTCCCGTTCGTTCATTTTCAAGAGTGGCGAATGTGATTTCAGTAAATGGTCAAAGCTTAAGTTTAAAAAGCCCTTTGAGCCAAGGCGTGGACATTAATTTCCCTAAATTAAGTGAAATTGGTCAGTCAAAACGGACGGTTGTCGTTTTAGATAAAAATAATTCCAATCTGGCGGATATTATCAGCCTTAATCCCGTAGCCTTTGACTATGATTTTGATGGTATCACCAATCCAGACCCCTCAGTAAAAACGACTGGTTTTATGACGGATACGAGTTCATTCAAACTTCAAGTGGATTTGGACTTACCGATATATGGTTCCGCGAAAAACTTTGTGGTGAGTGATACTTTCCCGATTGATTTGAGCAATTATACGAACGTAACGAATGCTGAATTTAAGGTAATTACTGATAACGGCATGCCCATCGACCTCGCCATGCAAGGCTTTTTTGCCAACTCCAATGGTACTGTCATTGACTCTTTTTATACTAATTCTACTGTAGTTTTAAAAGGTGCGCCCGTCGGAAGCGATGGTTTGCCTCGCTCTATTCAAACCAACGAAAGCTCGGTGAAAGTGGAAGCAGATAAGCTAAAACGGGTTTTGCCGGCTAAAAAGATGATTATTCGCTATTCTTTTTCAACCACGAATAATGGCAGCGTACCCGTAAAACTCACTTCCACGCAAGATGTAAGGGTGCGAATAGGGGTAAAATTTGGTATAAAACAATAATTAAACTTTAATTTTAAAAGCAATGACTTTAAAAAAATCCATCATATCGACTATCGTTTTATTGAATGCATTTCACTTGGTAGCCCAGCAAGAACAATCGCTGCATTTTTTAAAAAATGTGTGGCAATCCAATCTGACGAATCCAGCGTTCGTTCCAGAAAAGAAAGTGACAATTATGTTGCCAAGCATATATTACAACGTCAACAGTAAAGATTTCACCATCAATGAGCTTTTCAAAGCCAATGCCGAGGGTAAATTAACCTTGAGCGACCTTGGAAATAGAGCAAAAACTCAAAATCGCATGGATGCCAATGTCAATATTCAATCGTTGGGTATTGCATATAATGTGAATGAAAAGTTGAGTTTGAGTGCTTATCACGCCGTCAACAGCAACCCAAATGTCAATGTCAGTGGTAATTTATTAAAACTTATTGGCAACGGCAATAGCCAGTTTTTAGGTCAAACCGTTCCTTTTAATTCTACCGCTAATGGTAGCGTTTACAGTGAAATTGGCATTGGTGCCGCTTATAAAATCAAAAATCATCTTACGATTGGTGGTCGGGTGAAGGTTTTGAGCGGGGTTGCGGCCATTTTTACTGAGGGGGATGCCCTAAAAGTAGGTTTTGATAAAAACGATTACAGCCTTTCATTTGAAAATGATTTCAATGTATTGGCATATTCGTATGCAAAATTTAAAGACATTAAAAGCGGTAGCGATTTATTGAGCCAAAGTTTTGGTGGCAGCAATAAGGGTTTAGCATTTGATTTGGGTGCTAATATGAATATCGGTAAAATCAGCGTTTCAGCGAGTATTATCGACTTAGCGGGCTCTATAAAATGGCAAAATGACGGTAAAAGCTATTCATCAAAAGGCAATTTCAAGTATTCAGGCGTCAATTCAGACGATTTTTTCAATATAGATTCACTTAGTTCAAATAGTTTTAGAGATACTTTAAAGAGTATTATTGGATTTAAAGAAACTGCAAATCCGAACCACACTCAAAATCTACCGACTAAAATTTATCTCAGCGCCACTTATGAGTTGAATGAAAAAATAAGATTGGGCGCATTGTTATACAATGAAAATGGTGGATTCGATATTAGCCGAACAGGTTTTATGGTAAATGTTAACTATAAATTGATGAAAAATCTACAATTGGGTGGAAGCCTGGGCTTGCGCAATGGTAGTTTTACAAATATCGGTCTGCACGCAATAGCTCAATTAGGTCCCGTTCAAATATTTGGCGTAACGGATAATATCATTGGTGCCCTGCAACCGTATAATTCAAAAAATACGAATGGGCGTTTGGGCATAAATATTATGCTTTAAAGAAGTAAGGGACGATGTAAACAACAAAAGCCACTTTTTGAAGGAAGTGGCTTTTAAATCATTTAGTCAAAAAGTTAACTGAAATTGTCTTAAATAATTCAGCTAATCAAATTTAATTATAATTATTCAGCATTACAAGCCCAATAAAAAATAGCCCCCTCAGTACAGGAGGCTATTTTTGTTATAAATAGCTGATTTACAAAGACTTATCTTATTTTATTTGAAAAAGCCCCGCAAACGATAACATATTTTTAACACGTTTTACTATTGTTCAAAACTATCGGTACGCGTTCCTGCTGGGTTTTTACCAGAAAGAAAGACAGTTACCGAATCCCCTTTTGATACACCGCTTCTTGGTCCTGGCACTACTTTTATAACATAAGCAGAATTTTCATCGGTAACAGATGCATCTATTTTAATTTCAGCAATATTTAGACCTATAGTTTCTAATTTAAACTTATATTCATCTAAAATATTATACCTTCCGCTTTCAATAAACGAAGGAACGTATCTTTCATTAATTTCTCTTTTGGCAATCACTAAGCGAATTTGGCTGCCTTCTCGCACCATTACCCCATCGCCTAATTTTTTGTAAACGTCTTCATTGCCCACTATTACTTGTAAAATTGTTCCATCCGAAAGATTAGGGTCAGCGATGGTATCAATTTTACCAATTTTAATTTTAGTCATATTCAACAACTCAATGTAAGAATCCACTTGGTCGTTCCCTTTTATATCGGGTACACGGACTAAATTCCCCCTATTGGTCGTTATTTTTACGTAAATAGTACGTCCCGTTTTCACGTAAGAATTAGGCGCAGGATTTTGTTCTAAAACCATATCAGCTGGAAAATCCTCTCTATAAATAGAGTCAGTGACTACTATTTCAAAGCCTTCATCATCCGCCAAATCTTCTACAACTTTTATGTTTTTCTGAATATAATTACCCACTTTCACGGCATCACCGTGTCGGGTGAAGCATTTCATTCCCCAAAACAAAAGGAATAAAAGCCCCGCAACAATGGCTATTTGCTGTCCAAAATTTTTCCAAAAAATGCGGCTCGAAAAGAAATACCATACTTCCATTCCAAAGCCTTTTATACTTTCCCAAAGTTTGTTCATTATTATTGTTTTTCGTATTTTGTGATTCATATTCCGAGGGTGAAATACAAAACACTATTTTAAACATTCTTGAATTTGACGTGTGTAAAACTCCTGCATTGTCCAACCATAAGCCCTGACCATTTGAGGAACAATACTGCTTTCGGATTGTCCCGGAACAGTATTAATTTCGAGCATATAAGGTTGATCATCGGCTTCATTCCAGATAAAATCAGTACGGACAATGCCTTTACAGTTAAAAATTTGATACACTTTTTTAACCGTACCCCTCAGTATATCAGCCATTTTTTCATCAATTGGTGCCGGAATCAGCTCTTCACTCGCTCCTTGATACTTCGCTTCGTAGTCAAAAAAAGCTTTTTTAGAGCGCACTTCACATATTGGCAGCACCACCAATTCACCTTGAGTTCTGAAACAACCCACCGTAAATTCACGTCCTTTTATGAACTCTTCTACCAATATTTGAGAATCTTCTTTAAAAGCTTTTTCCAAAGCAGCATCCAAATCTTCCGCTTTATCCACCTTACTCATGCCGATAGAAGAGCCTCCGTTGTTAGGTTTCACAAAAACGGGTAGTTTTAATGTATCTAAAATAGCAGCGCTACTCGTTGGGTTTTCTTTAAATAAATGCAGTGATTTAGCCACGTGAATGCCGCTGAAAGCCGCCGTAGCCACCGTCCAACGCTTATTAAAAGTCAAGGCGGATGTAATGGCATCGCAGGAAGTATAGGGAATTTCAAGCATATCAAAATACCCTTGCAATTTGCCATCTTCCCCAGGCGTGCCGTGAATGATGATTAAAGCCGCATCAAATTTAACTGTTTCATTATTGAGATTAAGCGTAAAATCGCCTCTATTGACCATGAAAACGACACTATTTTCATCAGTGTAAGTCCATTCATCGCGGTCAATTTCTATTTTATAGACATTATAAAGTGCCTTATCAATGTGTTTTTCAGCTACTAATGCGCTACCGAGCGAAATAACTCTTTCGCCTGAATATCCGCCCGACACAAGGGCAATGTTTAATTTTTTCATAAAAGTTGATTTATTATAAATTGTGTTTCATATTTTCTACAAATAATACCGCAAATATATCAAAACGTCACATTGAACTTTATTATTTACCAATAAAATGCGCTTTCCGTTTTTCAATAAAAGCCGTGATCCCCTCAGTATAATCCTCAGTTGAAGCAGCTTGACCTTGCAATTGCGTTTCTAAAGCCAGTTGAGCAGTAAAATCATTGCTAAAAGCCTTAGTTAATGCTTGTTTTGTAATTGCCAAAGCCCGAGTCGGCATATCAGCCAAAGTACGCGCCAGTATCTGAACATTGCCCGCGAAGAGTTCGTCATCGTAGCAACGATATATCATACCCATTTCTTCGGCTTCCTTTGCTGACACTTTTTCACCCAACATCATCAAAGCCGTAGCGCGAGCCATGCCTATCAAACGAGGCAACATCCACGTACCACCGCTATCAGGTATCAAGCCGATTTTAGTAAATGCTTGAATAAAACTTGCTGATTCGGTAGCGACCACAATATCGCACGCCAGAGCCATGTTAGCACCTGCACCCGCAGCCACACCATTCACTGCCGCAATCACAGGTTTTTCCATTTGGCGTATTTTCAATGAAATAAGGTTAAAACCATCGTCCAATATCTCTTCAAATGATGGTCGAGTCGCAGGATTTGAGATTTCAGCAATATCCTGACCTGCACAAAACGCTTTGCCGTCACTTGTTATTATGACACATCTTACTGAGGGGTCATTCGCACAATCTTCCAAAGCCCCCAACATCGCCTCCCGCATATCAGCGTTAAAAGAGTTGAAAACTTTCGGGCGGTTCATCGTGATAGTGCCAATACCATGCGTTTTTTCTAAAATTATACTTGCCATACTTCGATTTTAATTGATGCTTTTTAAAAACTCAAAGTTAACAACTTTAAAAAGATACCCCTCAGTATCCGCACCTTTTTCACCTAATTTTTCATTTATTTTAAACAAAATCCACTTAAAAAGACTTTTAGGTTGGAGTGAATAAAGAAAAAATAAATATCATATGGCTAAAACGGGATTTACGGTTGTATGATCACGCGCCTTTTTTTGTAGCCAGTTGTCAAGAACTGCCTACGCTGATTATTTATTGCTTCGAGCCCAGCGTGATGAACCATTACGATAGTGATATTAGGCATTGGCGTTTCGTTTGGGAGTCGCTGGAAGATATGAATAAACGATTGATAACCAATCAATTACAAGTCGTAATTTGCCATAACGAAGTAGAGGTTGTCTTTAAAAAATTAGAAGAAAAGTTTACCATATGTTCGGTTTTTTCACATCAAGAAATAGGTACAAATCTGACTTTTGATAGGGACAAACGTTTAAAAAAGTATTTCAAAAGTGAGGGCATAAAATGGCTTGAATATCCCCATTCAGGCATAAAAAGGGGGCTACAAAACCGCCAAACTTGGAAAGATGATTGGCACGACATCATGCAAACACTGATGCTCAATCCCGATTTTTCAAAAATACAATCTCCTCAAACTTTTACGCCCGCGTTTTTGCAAGTCATTTTAAAAGGATTGCCACTTTTAAAAGAAATAACCACACCCAACCCCGCTTTTCAACCGGGTGGCGAAACATTTGGCTGGCGGTATCTCACCAGTTTCACAGGCGAAAGGGGTAAAAACTACATGAAAAACATCTCAAAACCCGAAGCCGCGCGCTATCATTGCAGCCGTATTTCACCGTATTTGGCGTGGGGATGCTTATCGAGTAGGCAAGTTTTTCAGTTTTTAAAAAGTAAAAATCACCCCATTGGGCGGCGTGACGCTGAGCAATTTTTGGATAGACTGCGTTGGCGTGACCATTTTATCCAAAAATTTGAGAGCGAAGTGAGCATGGAGTTTCAAAATATCAATGCTGCTTACAATCACCTGCGCACCGATAGCACCCCCTCAGTAATGGAGGCTTGGAAGGAGGGTAAAACCGGTTTTCCGCTCGTGGATGCGTGCATGCGCTGCGTAAAAACCACGGGTTATCTGAATTTTAGAATGCGGGCGATGGTGGTTTCTTTTCTCACGCATACGCTATGGCAGCCGTGGCAAGCGGGCGTGGGGCATTTGGCGCAAATGTTTTTGGATTATGAGCCGGGCATTCATTTCAGTCAATTTCAGATGCAAGCGGGCGTGACCGGCATCAATACCATCCGAGTTTATAACCCTATTCACAACTCCGAGAAGCACGATACTGAAGGTGTATTCATTAAAAAATGGGTGCCCGAATTAGCCAAATTGCCCACCCATTTGATACACGAACCTTGGAAAATTCCGCCAATGGAGATGCAATTTCTCGGATTCGAGCTTGAAAAAGACTATTTTAAGCCTATTGTGGATATCAAAACGGCTTCTCGAAGTGCCAGCGATACTTTATGGGGCGTAAAAAAAACAAAAGAAAGTAAAGATTTGGGAAACCAAATTTTGAAAAAACACGTAATTCCAAATATAAAAAGGCGTGAATGAAACGTTTTGGCTATAAATTTTGTCCAATGTTAAATCAAGTTTAAATTTTTATTAAATTTTGAAAATTTTAAGCAGAAAAACATACAAAACAAACTTGCCTCAATTAAATTTGCCAATAAGTAGGCGTAAAAAAATAATCGCTGCTATCGTGGGGCTTTAAAACGTAAAAAATTACGAGGCATAGCGGAGTATTTTTCACATTATAAAGAACCGACTTTAAAAGATAGCAGCGATTATTTTAGCCAAACTACTCAATAGATTGTACTGATGCTCTTAATTTGATAAAACCCGTTCATGAAGATACTTCAACTTTGTAAGAAATTTCCGTATCCACTCAAAGACGGTGAAGTCATAGCTGTCAATACATTGGCAAAATCCCTTAAAGAACTCGGTGCAGAAGTCACTTTGCTGACCATGAACACAAGCAAGCACCGTGTAGATGTCACTACCTTACCTGAATCTTTTACAACCATTTTTAAAGCCATTCATCATGTCAATGTGTACAACCACATTACAGCTATTGGTGCATTTAAAAACCTTTTTGAAAAAGAATCATATCACGTAACTCGATTCATTTCAAACAATTACGAATTAAAATTAATTGAAATATTAAAAAATGAAACTTTCGACGTTATCCAACTCGAGACCGTTTTTTTAACACCTTATATACCCATTATTCGCCAATATTCGGATGCTATCATCTCCTTGAGAGCGCACAATGTGGAGCATGAAATCTGGAAACGGGTAGCAGAAGTCACACAATTGGCACCTAAAAAATGGTATCTCAATTTTCTGAATCGTAAGCTTCGTCGATTTGAATTAGAGAATATGGCTTTGTGCGATGTATTGCTGCCAATTACCGAACGGGATTTGCGTATTTTCCGGTTATTGGGCTACAAGGGGTCAGCTTTGGTGACGCCCGTGGGTCTGAATAGCCGTGACTACAGAGCTAATTGGCAGATTTTTAATAAAAAACCGTCGATTGGTTTTATTGGTGCGTTGGATTGGATGCCCAACCAAGAAGGCTTGAAGTGGTTTTTAGAGAATGTGTGGAATGAATACAGTCAACCCGACCCTACAGCCAAAAACTCATTAAAAAAACGGTGGAATAGCCTCAGATTGCACATTGCGGGCAGAAATGCACCCTCGTGGTTGAAAAATTTGAAAGTACCAAATGTCCAATTTATCGGTGAAGTGGACGATGCCCAACGATTTATGAACGACCACTCCATTGCTATCGTGCCGCTTTTCAGTGGCTCGGGTATCAGAGTTAAAATATTAGAAGCCATGATGCTCGGGCGAGTAGTTTTGACCACTTCCATGGGACTCGAAGGCATCAATGCACGCGACAGCGAAGAGGTTTTGATAGCCAATACCGCCTACGAATTTGCTGAAAAACTCGATAGTTGCCTTAAAAACCCGTCCAAACTGAGGGGTATTGGTGAAAGAGCCCGCGCCTTCGCCCTCATTCATTTTGATAATTTAGAAATCGCTTCAAAGGTGATGAATACCTACGAATCGCTTTTAAATAAAGAGAAGGTTTCTGTTTAAATTATAATTATGCTCGCTTAATGTGTGGTTTAGTAAACGGAAAATGAATCGTTTTTAGAAAAAACGATTCATTTTCCGTTTACTAAACCACTAAATATCTTATATCAATCCTCTATTATCCAACACCTACTCATAATGATTGAAAATATAAAGAAAATCGTTAAAAAGCTACCCATCGCTTTTACGAAAAACCAACGGTATGACGCCCAAACCATTCGGATTCTCCGCAAAATTTGTCGCCCTGATTCCAATTGTATTGATGTAGGTTGCCATAAAGGGGAAATGTTGGATAAAATATTGGTTTTTGCACCCAAAGGACAGCACTATTGTTTTGAACCGCTTCCCGACCTTTTTCAAGGACTTTTAAATAGTAAATACCCTAAAAATTGCCATTTTTACGATACCGCATTGAGCTATGAAAAAGGTGAAACATCCTTTAATTATGTCATTACCAACCCGTCATATAGTGGCTTGTTGAGGAGAAAATATGACCGCCCCGATGAGGAAGATACCCTCATTACCGTCCAAACCGATTTGCTCGACCGTATTTTGCCAGCTGATATTCAAATCGATTTCATTAAAATTGATGTAGAAGGCGCCGAAATGCTCGTTTTAAAAGGAGCAGAAAAAACCATAAAAAGGTGCAAACCCATCGTCGTATTTGAACATGGTTTGGGTGGTTCGGATGTTTATGGCACAAGCCCCAAGCAGATTTTCGATTTTTTTGAAAAATGCGGCATGAAAATCTCCTTGTCCATTAGCGCCAAGTTGAGTGCATTGGCGGCCACTGCCAGTGCGCTGGGAGTCAACCTTGCAAGTCCCAATGCAGGCATGCTTTTGAAATCCGCTCTCGCGACCGCCC
>JANPHO010000521.1:0-3259 GCA_031424515.1 Saprospiraceae bacterium | reverse complement strand
CTGGAGTTATTATTGAAATTAAAACGCCATTTAGTACCCATCGGGAAGCCATAACCTAAGAAACCATTGCTGCTCAATGCGTCTTTCACGTTCACAGGGCGCGTAATACGAACAAAATTGGCAGACACAACTTGCTCATTTACTATTTTATCAGTCGTATAATTCATGCTAATATTGCCAAAGAAATTGTGCATATTCGCTTGATTGAACTTATTATAACGCATCCGAACACGGTGAGTATATTCTGGTTTCAAAGCAGGATTGCCTTGATAAATATTCAACGGGTCAGAGTTATCGCTAATGGGTTGTAATTGGTCAATACTGGGCTCTCTAACGTCCGTATCATAGTCCAAATTAATGCGTTGACTGGTCGTAAAATCATAACTAAAACGAGCCGTTGGTAAGAAATTTTTAAAAGGATTGGGTCTTGTTTCAGTCTTTTTAGTCACATTTAGCCCCACCAAAGTTGATTCTTGGTATTGCAAACCTGCTGACATATTCACCTCTTTTTTAGTATAACGAATATTTAGCCCTGCTCTATGATAGATAAAATCGTTCTTAAAAAGATTACTCAAAGTTGAATTAAAATAATGTTCACCGTTTCGGATGGTATCGACTGTTCGGTTGGCGTCATTATTTGTTTTGCGATATGAATACGTTAATTCTAAGAATGTGCGCTTAGAAAGGGGCTCTGTATAAGTGATATTTGTTCCATAATTATTTCTATCATTTTTTCTATCATCCGTTTGGAGAGTTGAATCTCTACGGCTGAGAGTGGAAGTAGTGCCCGTAGTGGTATAAAATTCATTGATGGCATCCAAATCACTATTGGATACACTTTCACTTTGGTTATAAGTAAAATTAGCCGTCATCGTTCTACCTCTTTTACGGAAGCGGTGGCGGAACAAAAGACTATTCGTCAAGTTATTGCCCGTCCCCTCAGTATAAGTCTTCCTTTTACCATAATTTTCAAGCAAATTAGCAGCATTAAGTGTAGATGTCAGGTTATTACTATTGGCTTTATTGGTAGTGAAAGATGCGCCTAAAGTCAATTTTACGGTATTAAAAGAATCTAATTTATGGTCGAGTATGAGATTGAGGCGATGATTATCATTTATGGTATTACTTCTCGAATCCGTATTGGTGGAATAGGTTCGATTGGGTAAAAAATTCTGACGATTGGTTGTTTTATCAATTATTTTATCCGAATTATTATAAAAATAATTGGCATTTATCTCCGTTTTAGGGCTTAATTGGCGGTTAAAATTCACGCCACCTGCCCATGTCGTGGTAAAACCAGCATTGCGCCCGAAGTCCAAAGGCACGGCACTATTTTCGCTGTTGACATCAATTCTGACATTTCCTCCGCCCGCCATGCGCTGCGACATACCCGTATAACTCGCATAATCCTCAAAAGAAAAACCTTGTTTATTAATGTCATTGCCTAACCCGAGTACGGATATTTGCTGCGTTTTAGAGAATTTATTCAAACCGCCTTTTAAGGTATAGCGTTCATCAGAGCCTCCGCCTGCAGTAATATTACCAAAAGTACCTTTGCTGTATTCTTCTTTCAATTCGTAATTAATGGTTTTTTCCCGCTGACCATCATCCACGCCCGAAAATTCAGCTTGGTCGCTCTTTTTATCAAAAATTTGCACCTTTTTAATAGCACCAGCTGGTAAGTTTTGAGTCGCTATTTTTGGGTCATTGCTAAAGAATTTTTTACCATTCACCAAAACCTGCTTTACTGTTTCGCCTTGAGCTTTGATATTGCCATCTTTATCTACTTCCACGCCCGGGAGTTTTTTTAATAAATCTTCTCCCGTTGCGTTGGGCTGAACTCTGAATGCTGCGGCATCAAATTCGGTGGTATCATTTTTAAAAGTAACAGGATTGCGCTGTGCAGTAATGACAGCAGCATTGAGCAATTTGCTTTGCGCTACCATACGGATGCCCCCAGCATCAAGGGTCTCTCCTTTAAAATCTGCGGGAATATCCTGTAAATAGGTCTCATAACCCACGAACGTGACGCGGAGAGTGTACGCTTTTCCATAAGGAATATTCTTTAAACGGAACACCCCCTCAGTATTGGAGCGTGAAAAATTGACGAGCGACGAATCCGAAGGGTTCAATATCACGCAAGCCGCACTCTCGAGTGCTTTACCAGCACTATCTACCACAACGCCCGTTACAGTGAATTTTTGGGCATAAGTGACGAGTGTTATTGATAATAAAAATAGGGTAAAAGTGATTTTTTTCATGACAATTAGTAAGTTTTTAGCCTTTTAAAATAATCGTGTAACTACACAGGCTTTTCAAATAGTAAATTTATATCTTTTAAAGAGGACAAAAATTAAAATAAGATGATAGCCCCATTTTATGAGACGAAAACCCAGTCTTATCCTAATGCTTTAGATAAGATGGGTTTTAAAGTTGCAAATTAGAATTAAAGCATTTTATTAATCCAAAGTATAAATTCATCAGCATCTAACATTGAAAATTGGTGTATATGCCTTGTTCCATTAGGTTTAAAACCTTTTCCAAGGCAGTTTACAAACTCTGCATTATTATTTCCTAGTAATTTTAATTGTATAATTGCAGATGTTATATCTGCAAGATTACTAAATTCAACAGGCATTTTCCAATTAGAAAGCATCCAATCAATATCTGGGTCAGCATATAATCTAATAGGAACATTTTTTAAATATTGAATATTTCCACCATCTTTTGCCTCACGATAATAGGCTGAAATACGTTCATACTCTTGTGGTTGCTCCGTGGGAGAGCCTTTATACATAAAACCAAACAACTGTATAATAAATTCAGACTCGCTTGGTGCGTGTTCTTCTTTAGGGGGTGGATTTAATTGTAAATCTCGAACTTTTGTATTATACAACCTTTTCATATCTAATGGCGGATCTACGCCAAAAATAAGGGCAGGCTTCAAAAGATTTTTCTTAACAAAAGACTGCTCACTATAAAATAGAGCTTGCTGCCCACCAATTGAATGCCCTCCAATAATAAATAAGGCTATCAGCATTTACAAACATTTCTTTGCGAAAAGAATATTGAGTGCCTGTGTATTTTGAATTCATTACACTTTTGTAATCCACTCCTTCTTTGTATATAAGAATTTCTCCACCTTTACCGTCAGTTGCAATACTATCAGGCTGCCCCCATGTTTGTATCAACTGTGTTTTTGAATGTTTCAGCCATTTATTAAACAGCACATTCTCCTTTGCATCAAGTACTTTTTGTG
>JANPHO010000520.1:0-21841 GCA_031424515.1 Saprospiraceae bacterium | reverse complement strand
ATATAAATACGCCAAAAAGTATGCGTAAATAACCAATTCAGCGGATAAAGTAAAACAGTATCGGCGTGTAAAGTATAGGTGTATTCTATCAAAATCTTATTTTTTCCCATTTCAGTCGTTTTCCATTCGCCAACGAATTTTGAAAAACCCAACATCCAAGATTTAAAATCACTGACTTCAATTTTCCAATATTTATTCTCTATTCTTTCAAGAACTTTGTCCGTAGAGGCTTCACCACCGCCGAATGTTGGTGATGCAGCAACAAATACTTTTTTGCTTCCGCCGGGTTTGCCCCACGATTCATCCTCCGTACAATGTGTCACCTTTGGCATCATACCAAAACCTGTGTGTACTTTTGAAACATCACAGAGCATAGGCGTTTTAAAAGCTCGCTCTAAGGAGCAATTGTAGACCGTTTTTACCGTTACACTTGTTGTCATATTATATATTTTTTAAAACTAATTCCATCGTGCTTTGGCGATTGCCCAAATAATAAAAAGAATAACCAATAGCCATAAAATACCCAGTAAAAGGCCTGCTGATTCTAGTCTATCTTGTTTTTTGAGATAAAATGCGCCCAAAGCTGCCCCTACAAAAATAAGCGTAATGAACACAAAAGCGCCTTTTTCTCTGGTAGAGACAAAAGACGATTTTGTAAACGCTAAAAGTGTTGAGCCCGAAAAAAGGATGGCAACAAGAGATGTCCACCAATGCAGGATTGAATAAAGGACTTGCATGATTCGTTTTTATCGAATATTACTTCAAAACGTTTTTTATATTAAAAACAATTATTAAAAATAAAAAAATTAAAATAGGGATAACCACAGGTATGCTGGCTAATAAAATTGCCATTTTAGGATATGTTTCCATTATGAAATAAGAAGTGCCTATCAAAATGATATACAAAGTAATATAGGTCAATTTCCCTTTTTTTGGTTGTTCTACAGATATGCTTGCAACGAGGTTGAACAGTACAAAAGCGTCTATACACCAGAGAATTTTGAGCAACATGATTAAAAATTGAATGCTTGGTTGTGAAATTTTCAATAAAAACACATTGTTTTCATGTTATTTTAACTGTCTTTTTTGCACTACTCACCTTTACTTTGACTATCCCGTGTATTCTTTTGAACAGTGATAGCTCCAAATAAAGCTAATAAAAAAGCAAAAGCATAAAAGCCTTTTTCACTCGGCAGCATGGTCGCATTCCACAAACCCACGATTAATAAACAGATAGATAGTAGGGTTGAAAACCACGCTAAACCGTAGTAAATATCCGTAACAGGGATGCCTTCCAATCGGTCACGAACACTTTTCTGAACCGATACAACGGCAAATAAGCCAAACATTAAAATCGTGAAATAATAGCCTTTTTCGTTCAAAGCCAATTCCGAACGCCACAAACCAATAAGAAAACCTGCCATACCTGCGCCCAAAGCTACCCATGATGCGCCGACAAATGCAGCGGATGGTTTTTGATACATTGTGATTGTTTTTAAGTTTAAAAATGATGAAAATACTGAGGGGTGTCCTCACCGCCTATTCGTCCAATTTAAAAGGCAAATCATAGTCTTTTACGATGGGTTTGGCTTTGCTGCGCACTTTTACTTCTACACGTGCTTTGAGTTTTTCACCCTCAACGACTAAGTAATTTTTGACATATGTATCTTCATGTGCCAGCCACGAATGGTCTGTAATTAGGTAGGTATCTGTTTTTTCCTTGTGCGCTTGATATGCCCACCGCTCAACGTGTAGAGGTTCAAAATTGATAATACTGCCGAAAGGATAATAAATCTGAATGCCAGGTACACCTTTATTGCCCATTTCGGTATTGTGTTCGACATAAACGCGGAGAAGACTATTATCTTCTAAATCACGGACTTCCCATTCGTCCACTTTGGTTTTGATATTTGCCATCGGGCTTGTTTTAATTTTAATAAGAAAAAGGGTTAACAAAAATTGAATTTAAATTAAAAAGGGTGATTTCTTAAAAAGTCATTTGGTTCTTGGCGTTACATTTCTGAGCTGTTTTTCGCTTTTGATGATACAAAGGTGGGCTGTGATGGGCTACTGTGAAAGTTTTTTCAAACGAAGTGTAGGGAATAGTAAATAAAGCGTAGAGAAAAAGGAATAAAGCGTTTTATAAGCTAAATGATTAGTTTAGCTGTGTAACTTAGTGAATAATTCACATTTTAAGGCAATATTTCCTACACTTCATTTGAAATCAACTACGCTTCATTCAAAAAAACAGGGATTTTTGCTTTGATATAAAGACCTTTGCTAAAAGTTTTTTACTTAAAACATGATGACTAATGACAGAACAGGAAATAAAATTGATAAAAACATCGTGGGCGCATTTTCGCAGAGTGAAACCCGAAGTCGTGGCAGATGCTTTTTATAGCAAACTCTTTTTGGATAATCCGAGTTTGCGTAAATTGTTTCCTACCGATATGGAGATGCAATACGAAAAATTTGTGATGATGCTCAATACACTTGTCGCCCGATTGGATAATCTCGATATATTAAAGTCTGAAATAACGGCTATGGGTGTGCGCCATAAAGCATATAAGGTAAAACCTTCTCACTATAAAGTGGTAGGAGAGGCTTTAATCTGGACTTTGAAAAATGGCTTGAGCAACGACTGGAATGAAGAGACCGAAAAAGCTTGGCTTAAAATCTATACAATATTATCAGATACGATGATTGCTGCAACTAAGAAACAATGATTTATAGAAAAATTCTACACATACTGGTTTTTGTTTTGGGGATAATCACAACAGGTTATGTTCAAAACCCACCCTTGAGTTTTCACCATTTGACGGTTGAAAATGGGCTGAACGATGGGCATATCCAAATGATAGGACAAGATCATTTTGGCTATATCTGGTTTGGAAGTTTGGGGGCTTTGAATCGGTACGACGGGCGCAATATCCGCACTTATGCCTATAGAAGTGGCGATACGACCACGCCTTTGTCGGGTATGGCTTTTTCGATGATGACCGATAGCGCAGGCGGCTTATATTTTGGTTTTGAAAATGGCATGGCGAAGTTTGATTTTTTAAAAAACAATTTCAAAAGGATTAAAGCCTTACAAGGAGTTACCGTTTTTCGGACGATTCCGTATGGTAAGAATGCTCTTTATTTGATGACCACAAAGGGTTTGGTAAAATACACCCCCCTCAGTAATGAAGCGTATTTTTACAGTAAAACCGATAATTTATTGGATATTGAAATGTCAGAAGGCGTTTTAAAGGATAATAAGCTCTATATTGGAACTTCGAGTGGCATCATCGTTTTTGATTTGACAACGGAAAAAGCGACAAAGCTAAATCTTCCCATTTTAAACAATGTGCTCATCAATTCCCTCTGTTTTGATGACCAAAATAGGCTATGGGTGACAGCGATGGGTCAACCTAAAGTGTTTCGTTTTTCAGCAGATTTTCAATCTTATGAAAACTATGACAAGCAACTAACGGTTTTCGACCCGATTCTTGCCCGTGAATATTATATCATAAAAGATAAAAAGAATAGAATTTGGATAAGTACCAAACACATTGGTTTACTCCAATATTTGCCCCAAAGCAATAGTTTTACGAGATATATTCAAGATGAACAAAAACCATGGACACCCTCTACCAATGTGCATTTAAGCATTTTTTGCGATAAAGATGGTACGATTTGGCTCGGAGGCGCCGAAGGTGTTAATTATTTTCATCCCGATAAAAATCTATTTGAAACGATATTACCTTACGATAAAGACCTCAGCGTTCGCAGTCGTCGATTGGCAAGAACAGTGACAGAAGATAAAGATAAAAACCTTTGGTTTGGCACAACAGATGGCGTTGTAAAATACGATATAAAAAACCAAACCTACCGAGAGTGGCGCAACGAACCCAATAAACCGCCTGTTATTGCTTATAATTCTATCCGTAATGTTTTTTGCGATGACGACTATAATATATGGATAATCTCCTCAAAAGGATTGACCCGTTACAATTCCAATACGGATAAAATGGAGATATTGCCAACCGATAAAACCTTCCCTGTGCTGAATTATATGCGGATGTATAAAGACCGTAATGGTATTTATTGGTTTCCGACCATTGAAGGGGATGGCTATTATCAATACGACAAAAAGATAAATATACTGAGGGGTATCAGCCAAGACCCGCATTTTCAACGCTTTACAGGTTTTAGGGGTTGGAGTTTTTTGCACGATAGTAAAGGACGCTTTTGGCTGGGTTCGTTGGATATAGGCTTGGGAATGTACGACCCCACTACGCAAAAAACCTACCATTGGCGCAGTGAAGGCGTTAATTCCATAGCAGGTGACATCATTATGGACATCAAAGAAGACCACGATGGGCTGATTTGGATAACCACCAATCATGGTGCAACGCGGATTAATTTTGATAAAAATGAATTTCTGACCTTCAATAAAGACAATGGAATGGGCAGCAATTCAACGTCTGCCTTAGCCGTTGATGCCCTCAATCGGGTGTGGATTGGTACGGGCAACGGATTGGTGATGCTTGATAGCAGCCGACGCAGTATGACACATTTTGGTACACAAGATGGATTGCCTTCTGCCGCTTTTACGGATTTTCCGGGCTATGTTACGCCCGATGGCATTATAATTATGGCTACACAAAAAGGCTATATTCGCTTTAATCCCTTGAATTATGTTACTGAAAAGCGCAAGTTAGATTGTTATATTGGCTCTTTTACCCTCGCTAACATTGAAACACCTCTCTACCCTATTGATGCTAAAGCTATTGCAAAAGCTGTTTTTGAGGCTTATGAAAACTCGTTTTCATTCAATTTGGTGGCGCTCAATTATTTTAACCCTTCGCAAACATGGTTCGCCTACAAACTCGATGGTTTTGACACCGATTGGCATATTACCCAAGACCCCAAAGCGGTTTATAGTAATTTATCGGGCGGTAATTACACTTTTCGCTATAAAGCGAGCCTCAATGTGAACGATTGGGATGTGGTTGAAAAAAGCCTGCCCTTGCATATCAATACCGCTTTTTATAAATCTTTCTGGTTTTGGGGATTATTCACCGCTGTAATTGCCGCACTTTTATTTTTCTACTTACGCAATCGCACAATCCAACGCGAACGGGTTGCCGATTTGCAACGCAAGGCGCAATTGTTAGAAAAAGAAAAAGCCGTGATGCAATATGAAGGATTAAAACAACAACTCAACCCTCATTTTTTATTCAATTCCTTGACTTCTTTGAGTAGCTTAATTCAAATAGATGCCAAAATAGCCAATACTTTTTTAGAAAATTTGAGTAAAACGTATCGCTATATTTTAAAAAGCAGTGAATCTGAAACGGTAGTTTTAAGCGATGAAATCAGATTTGCTGAAAATTATATCATGCTTCAAAAAACCCGTTTTGAGACGGGTTTAATCGTTAATTTTAATGTTTCAGAAGAGGCTTTGCACTACAAAATAGTACCCGTGACGCTTCAAAATTTGATTGAAAATGCCATGAAACACAATATTATTGACGATGAAACGCCGCTAATTATTGATATTTTTAGTGAAAATACTGAGGGGGTATCGGATGTCGGGTATCGGATGTCGGATTTCGGTGAAATCCAACCGAAACCCGAAACACAAAATCCGAAATCCCCTATGCTCATCGTTCGCAATAATTTACAAAAGAAAAAATTTGTGGCAACGAGTAATAAGCAAGGTTTGGTCAATTTTGTCAACTTATACCGTTACCTCACCAACACACCCGTTGATATAACAGAAACCAATGAATTCTTTACCGTTAAAATTCCACTATTATGATTAAAGCCCTCATTATTGAAGACGAATCGCTTATAGCCCGACAATTGCAAAGTAAAATTACTTCGGTAGCAGACGATATTCAAATCTTGGAAATCTTGCCAAGTCTAAAAACGGCTAAAAGGTGGCTGATGAACAATGCCGAACCCGATTTAATGTTCATGGATATTCAATTGAGCGATGGCATCAGTTTTGAAATTTTTGAGCATTTTCAACTTAAATGCCCCGTTATTTTCACAACGGCTTATGATGAATACGCCGTGCGTGCCTTCAAAGTGAATGGTATTGATTACCTTTTAAAACCCGTGGATAACGAGGATTTGAAAAAAGCCATTCAAAAAGCCCGGTTGGTCATCGGCAATTCGGACATGGCGCCCAATAATGTCCCCGATTTGATGCAAACGCTTCAAAATCCCGATAAAAAAACACCGATTTATAAGGAAAAATTTGTAGTCAGTGTCAAACGCAATTGGGTGCCTGTGATGACCAAAGACATCGCTCTATTTTTAAGGGATAATTTGATTTATATCTATACATTTAGTGGTGAAAAATACATCACCGACTATACTACCCTTGATGAAATTGAGGAATTGCTAAATCCTAAATTTTATTACCGCAGCAATCGGCAAAGCATCATCCACATTGATGCCATTCAAAGCATCAAACCTTTGGAAAATCAGAAATTAGTTTTACATCTAAAGCCCCCCCTCAGTATGGCGCAAGATATTAGTCGTGAAAAAGCACCCGCTTTTAAGAAGTGGTGGGAATTGTGATTAGGATATAATCCCCAGTAAAAAGTCTTTTTCAAACCTCTTGAGCAACCCTTTCGTTAGTGTAATATGATATACAGAAAGACGTAAATGGGTAAAATAATCTGGAATACTGAGATATGATTTTAAAGAAATCTCATTTGGCTTTCCTAAATCTGATTTGAAACCATACATAAAATTCAGAATAAGCACTGAATTAGAATTTACTTAAAATAGTGCTTAAATCAGTAATTAAAAAAAGGGTTTAAATTCGGACAAAAAGAGAATTCTAAATTTTCTTTTACAAGGAATTGAACAAAAAGCATAGCGAATGAGAAAATAGAATTAACATTTTTATCAATTCGTTGTACTTTGATTTTCAATGTATTATCCTGATTATTGAGGCCGAAATTCATCAAGAAACAAAAAGCTAAAGCAGCCACTATAATCAAATTGGAGATAGCTTTATCTCTTTGAAGTCGAGATTTATGTAAGTTAAAACCTCTTGATTTAAAGTCTTTAAACATCGTCTCAATAGCAAATCATTGTTTGTAGGCATGAATAATATCAAGGGTATTATCCAAATTACTAATTAAAAATAGGGTTCGTCATAAATTTTATGGTCAAACCAGTATAAAAAGTTGACATCTTCAAACATTTCTTTTGAACCCTCTTTGAAAAGTCAATCGAAGGAATGAATAAAGTGGTCGTTTTATTATCTAATTTTATGTCTTTAGGTCGAAATTCGTCGCCATTTTCAGACATTAAAGCATCGCTTGCTGTACGAAAAACATAGTTAATGCCCAAGTCTTGACGGCAGCATCGTTGTAAATCGACACTGTCAAATTCACCATCACCCAGTAGAGTAAAGTTTGTTTGAGAACTTAAGAAAGACCTCAGCATCTCGACAGACTGGCGAACAAGATTAAGGTGCATATCGGTAGGGAAATGTCCTTTTTTGCCTTTTTTAACAAGCCAGAATATGGGAATGGCTCTTTTGCCAACCACTAAACTGAGCATTAAAACAACAAATTTTGAACCCATTTGACTGCCATCTATAACAAGTTTCAAATCAAGCTTATTCGCCAAATAAGCTTTGTTTTGACTAAATGAGGCAATAAAATGAGACAAATAGGGTAAATAATGAACTTTGTAATCCGTATATTTATTCTCTAAAAATCGTTTTGCGTGTATTTCTTGGCTGTGCGCATTGATATCTCCAATTAAGCCTGTCCCTATTTTTGACAAATGGCTTTTTCCTTTTTCTATCATGCCACTTACCAAGCCACTTAATGTGTTTATGCGTTTCAATGCATGACCTTTTAATTCTTGGGCGCTTAATTCGCTTAACGATTTCTGTACTTCGGTGAAAATTTTATTTTTCATAGAAGCGATACTTGTTTTATGTTCTTGTCAAACACAAATTTATCGTATCGCTCCACTTTTTATCTCAATACTTTTTGTTTGTATGGTTTCAAAAGGAAATTTCCTAAATCTGATACCCCTCAGTATTTATCCATCTCAATAATTTATTTCCCACTTATCGTTTTCTTCCAATCCCAATCCCCCTTTGCAGCCGTATTGCGCTTCGATAAATCAGAAAGTTGGGCATTTATTTTAGCTTTATCAAGCCAATTGCCATTGATAAAAACGCCCACAATTTTACGCGTATTTTTCACATCATTTAGGGGGTTGGCATCTAATAAGATAAGGTCGGCTTTCTTTCCTGACTCCACAGTTCCTACTAAGCTTTCAATGCCGAGCCAAGTAGCGGACAGGCGGGTGGCAGAAGTGAGCACTTCTTCGGGTGTCATGCCCGTTGCAAATAGAAGCTCTATTTCATCATGTACCGAAAATCCTTCTACCACACCCGAAGTGCTGGCATCAGTGCCCAAAACAATTGGTACACCCGCCGCTTTACATGCTTTTACCAACAGCGCATTAAATTTGACAAATTTTTCAAAATAAGCAATGTTTTCAGGGTTAGACATTTTATTGTATTTATTGGCGGTCAACCACTTGCTTTGCCATAGCGGATGCATATATTGAAGCGTTGGTGAAGCCTTTAATTCGTCCAATGAACGGACTTGACGGGTAATCCATACCATCGTCGTCAATGTAGGGCATAGCCAAGTGCCATTGTCTTTCAAAAGTTGTGCAAATTGCAGCGCTTCTTGTTCACTGTAATCTTTAGCGTGTTTTGTCAGTTCCTCTGCGTGTGCCACCATGCCAAAATGCGGAACAAAAGCTTCTTTCAACTTGCCTTTAAAAGCATCAGGTATATGTCCAACGGTTTTTAGTCCTTGCTTATTCGCTTCATCTACGATGGCTTGAAACGTTTCAACATTTAACTCAGAATACGTTTTGATAAACTCGTAGCCTTCCGCTTTGGCGCTGCGGACTGCTTGCCGACCATCTTCGGGGGTATTAACCCTTCTTCCTTGTCCTTTTCCGCCTTCTAACAAGGCAGCCAATGCCATACGAGAGCCAACGACATTGCCTTTTGCTATTTCATTCCTTTGACCGAAATGTTCTGGTTTGGAATTGAGGTCAAAAATTGTGGTAACACCATTGGCAATATGAAGCGTCATATAATCTTGAAGGTCAAAGAACAGTGTAGCCCCTTGTGTTGAGAGTTTTGGACCAAAAGGACCTCCATCAGTTGGCACATGAACGTGCATATCAATTAGACCAGGCATCAGCCATTTACCTGTGCCGTCTATGATTTTAGCTTCTTTTGGAATAGCACCATTTATCGCTTCTATTTTGTCATTTTTAATGATAACGATGGCATTTGGCAACACGACACCGCCAGCTGTCATGGGGATAATATTCACATTTTTAATGGCGAATACTTGTTGTTTAACCTCTTTTTTTAGCGAATTTGCTTTAGAGATTTGAGCATAACTCGTTGAAATTGAGAAAAATAAGAATACAAAAATAAGATGAACTAAATAGGAATGTCTCATTGTTTTAATTTTTTAAAAAAAGTGGTTTAGTTTGGTAGGTAGAAATCACCCCCCTCAGTATTTCTGGCTTTTTTATGTATGCTATTTTAAAGTTTAACCGTTTTCACCAGACATAAACTTTAGAAAGCGTATTCTCGTCTTTGCCCGCATGCAAAACGTTTTTAAAATCTACATAATATGAATTGTTAACAACAAACCTGTAAGTAACTTCGCCTTTAGGTAATGTAACCTCACAAGTCCAATAACCATTTTCTTTTCTCATTTTTATTGGGTTCTTTAGCCCGTTGGTAAATTCGCCGACAAGCCATACGCGTTCAGCAGCTTCAAAATCTGTTAATTTAAAAGTTATTTTACCAGCTTCTTGTTTGCCCCAAAGTGTTGCTAAATAATCGTTTGGATTTTGGCTTAGTACTTTCGCAAAAAATTTATTGCTTTCCTCTATATTGTTCATCTTTCTGTTTACAATACCCATCCAAGTTTGAATCGCGGTTTTGGTTGCATCAAACTCGTTTAAACAGTGCAATAGTTGTAAAGCAGCACTCGTTTCTCCTTTATCAATCCAACTTATAGCAAGGTTAAGGGCATCATCGTTCTTAAAATTATACTTGTTAAACGATGTTTGTCGTAATGTTTTATACTGTGCAATAGTTGTCGTTATTCCACTGTTTTTATATGTTTTTTCAAGAATTGGTGTGATATTTTCGGGAAAATAGGTTTCAATGTCTTTATGGTGTTTCCCTTTTTTTAATTCTTCTGCCAGAGATAAAGTAGCAACAGTTGTAAAATCGTGTTTGTAATATAAGTTAATAGTGGTGGTTTTTAAGTTTGCAGCCATTGAGACGTTGGTAGTATATTTATAAGGAAATCTTTGTGCTGCCTTTTCCAAAATATTGGTTATATCATTCAATTGAAAACTTGAATTTGAATTTAAATATTGTGTAGCTACATCTCTTCTATGGCAGGCGTGCTTTTTTCCATCATTTATGCAATAGTTAGTAAGCGCAAAACTATTATCTGTTTTTTTAACCACATAACCTCCTGTAACTGTTGCATAATTGCCAGTCGCATCGCCAATAAACAATTGAGCAGCATTCAGTTTTATTAAGTTAAATTTGCTTATATAAGCCAAGGCTTCATCAACTGTTTTACAGTTTTTTAAAATGTCGGTTACCACTTCTTTTTTTCTATCTTTCCTCTTTTCATCCTTCACAATCGGAATTTCATCAATAGCCGTGTAATCCATAAATAATCCATGCTCATTTAAACCACCTTGAGGGATTAAGTACGATAACATTTTAATATTAATGGACGATAACAGTTTAATGTTTAAATCCGTCCAAATGGCGTAACCATAACTATTCTTTTTTGCAGGATAAAACCACATTCTGTATTTGGTAGTTTGGACTTCATCCTCGTTATTTCCTACCCAGACATTTTGCCCATCATTAGCCATAAATATGGTGCAGGCATTTACAAATATTGTTTGGGTTAAAAAAAAGGCAACAAAACTGCACTTTAGTAAATTCATTAATTTCAGCATCTTCTATTTTTTTTATAATTAATAATGCTCAAAATTAGTATGCTGATATCCTTTAAAAGTTCGGTTTTATCCAACCGAACCTATTTCGGGTTATTTTTTTTCCGCTTTACTGTATTGTGATGGGGAAACGCCTACAATTCGTTTAAAAGTGGTATTAAACGTGGTTTTGGAATTGAACCCTGCGGTGTAGGCGATACCTAAAATATTCAATTCATCCATTTGGGCAGAAGCTAATAATTTTTTTGCTTCTTCAACCCTGTACTTATTTATAAAGTTATAAAAATTGTCGTTAGTGGTTTCATTAATCAAAAATGAAGCTTCATGAATACTGATACCCATTTTTTCAGCAACAGTAGGCAGGTTCAAATCATTGTCAAGAAAGAGTTTGTCTTTTTCCATGAGGGATGATAATTGAGCCGATAAATTTGCGACTTGCTCAGTACTCAGCCTTTTGGGCTTTTCTTTTATAGCTACACTATCGCTTGGTATTTTAACATCATCTGAATTTGCTTTTCCTTCGGTCTCATAATCTTTATATTCAAACACTTCCGAAATTTCTTTCATTTCTTTATCCTTAAACGGGAAAATAGCTTTTTGCTTTATAGAGAAATAGGCTAAGAAAAAAATGGCGATTGCATAAATAAAATTAGTCGCTTCGGTTAAAAACGGCAATCCAAAAAACACATCATTTATCCAGATAATTACGCTTAAAAACAGAATGAATAAAAACTGAATCAACCAATCCAGATTAATCTGATTTATGGCGGAAGATATTAACTTCAAGTTTGCTTTATGTTTTACTAAATTTGAATAGCATTTTATTAAATAAAACAACGATTGAATGGGTAATATACCTCTTACCAAAAAGGATATATCTTTATTGATAGCGAAAAGGGCGAAAGTTGAAATGCTTTCCTTCCCATAATTCATTATATTCTCTACAACAAAATAAACCATGAAAGGCACAAAATGAAGCCAATCAATGGTCTTAAATACTTTTGTTGGTTTTACAAAATATAAAATACTGATATAAATGGTTGGTGCTAAAAGAAATTGAGAACTCATTAAACTCTTAAATAGGAGGCTGTTTGAAATAGTGGTCTCTGTTTTAATCATATAAATGCCAATAAAAGCACAACCTATAATAAAAACAAAAAAGGCAAGCCATTTATTGGCTTTTACATTTTGTTGTAGTGGATGAAAGAAAAGGATAAAGCCAAGTAAAAAACTGGCTCCCGACATAAAACAAACTAAAAATATATTCATTGTTGTACAAGTTTCATATTAAATTTTCAATACCTAATATAGCTATTCCGTATTTCAGTACCCCCTCAGTATTTCACCTAAATTTCACTAAATTATACCGCTATTCCGCTTTAATTAAAATGTCGCTATAATTTTTTGTAAATCTTCCCAAACAGGCATAATTCCGTTTTCTGTATTGGATAACAAAACAATTTTAGTTTTGCTTTTGGGTAAATACATCATGATTGAATTAAAACTTGCAATGCCGCCGCTATGCCATGCCACAGGTACATTATAAATTTCCATCAAACTAAAGCCCAAACCGTAACCATATTTTTTTATATGCGGCGGTGGCGTAGGTGGTGTCATATCTTTTGGAAAATAAATGGCATCGTACACAGGTACGCCCGAGCTTGTAAGGGCAGACGCTTGCATTACTTTTACATTTGAGCGTTTTATGAGCTTTCCGCTATTCAAAGCGTTCAAAAATAGCAATAAATCGGCTGTATTACTTCTCAAAGCCCCTGCTGCAAAAGGCATCGCATATATATCGGGTGCAGAAAAAACGGTATCAGCTGGGCTATTTTGTTTATATACTTTTACCCAATTAGGGTTTGTAAATTCCCTAATTTCAGTAAGTTTACTAACTTTTGAAAAGTATGTGAGGTCGATTTTTTAGCACCTTAAATAAAGAAGCCCAGAAATAAACTCCAAAATATAGATTTAAAAAAGCCCTCATTTTAATCATTAAATGTCGGCGATTCCTTTGTTATACTCGCTTGAAAAGCCGCCATCAAATCATTAGAATAGAACATGGCGGCGTTCCAATTTGTCATGTATTCAAGGCTTTCAGCGACTGAGTGGTCACGGGCATAGAGTATATTGCGCTTCGTCCCCCTGATGGAAAGGGGTGATTTGGTGGCAATCAACTCAGCGATTTGAGTCACCTCCGCTAACATCGTCTCTTTATTCTCAAAAACTCGATTGACCAAACCGCATTCAAGGGCTTCTTGCGCCATTAATTTTCGCCCTGTGTAAGCCAATTCACGGGTCAAACCATCTGAAATGAGTTTAGGCAAGCGCTGTAAAGTTCCCAAATCTGCCACCATCCCCAAGTCTATTTCTTTAATCGCAAAATAGGCATCCGCTGTACAATAACGCATATCGGTAGCACAAACCATATCCACTCCTCCACCAATGCATCCACCATGAATAGCCGATAAAATGGGCTTAGAAATCTTTTCAGACGTGGTCAAAATATCTTGAAAATCAAGTAAAAAACGCCTAAATGCTTCTCTTTTTCGCCCCTCACAATCATCTTGCATCAAATCATTTATTGACATCAACATCGCCAAATCAATGCCCGCACAGAATATTTTATCGCCATTTCCACTTAAAACAATGGCTCGCACTTCGGGCGTTTTATCGCAATATAAAAGCGCTTCACGCAACTCTGACCATGCCTCTTGGTGCAACGAATTGGCTTTTTCGGGTCTATTAATAGCTAATTGAGCGACTTTATTCTGAATAGAAAGTGTGAAATACTTGAATTCCATGTTTTTTATTTTAGCCAAACTATTTATTATCCGCAAGAATCATATCTGCAGCTTTCTCCGCTATCATAATCGTTGCGGCATTGGTATTGCCTGAGACGATAACGGGCATAATAGAAGCATCGACCACCCGCAAACCTTCGATACCGTGTACTTGCAATCTGTCATTCACAACACCCATCTCGTCGCTGCCCATTTTACAAGTTCCAATTGGGTGATAAATCGTTTCAACGTTCATTTTTATGTATTCGATAATGCCCGCTTCGGTCTGATCTACTGGTGAAACAATGGCTTTTCGATAAGGGCTGAAAGCCTTAGCATTCATCACTTCCAAAGCCTTTTTAGTACCCGTAACCAGTATTTGTAAATCATCTTCTTCGGAAAGAAAATTGGGCTGAATCAATGGCGCATCCAACGGATTGGTCGATTTCAAAGCGACATAACCCCTACTTTTAGGCTTAATTAAGCTCGGTAAAATGGTGTAACCATCCACCGTTGGGTAAGTTTTAGGATTATAAGGATCAATGCCTTCCGCGCTTCCGATAGTAAGCGGAGCAAAATGGAATTGCAAATTGACATTTTTCGCCCCATTTATGGCGAAAAAAGCGTAAGCTTCTAAAGGACTGACCGTTAGTGGTCCCTTATGTGTTATGAGCCATTTTAATAAATCAATGATTTGATTCATGGGTTTTAAATGATGATTAAAACCTTCCTGTTGGAGTGAAAGACTCGAAATAAAATGAAAAAGATGATCCTGCAAGTTTTTACCCACGCCAGCCAAAGCTTTTTTCACGGGGATACCTTGCGCCTTCAATTCATCCGCATCACCAATGCCCGAAAGCATCAATATTTGAGGTGATTGAAAACTGCCCGCTGATAAAATTACCTCTTTAGATGCAGAAACCTTAGTAGTGCTTTTATTGGCATTGATGTATTCAACACCCGTCGCTCTATCATTTTCAATTAAAACTTGCTTAACGAAAGCCTGTGTAATGACGGTCAAATTAGGGCGACTCATGGCTGGTTTTAAAAAAGCCGTAGCCACACTATGCCTTTTGCCGTCTTTTATCGTGAATTGGAATAAGCCAGCACCCTCTTGTTTAGCACCATTATAGTCTTTATTTTCGGGAATACCCGTTTCAACACACGCATCCACAAAAGCCTGCGCGTAAGGCGTTTGAAAATATTTGGCGTGAGTGACGTTCAATAAGCCATTTTTACCGTGAAATTCATTGGAAATATCTTCGTTGTGCTCTGATTTTTTAAAATAAGGCAACACATCTTTATAAGCCCAACCCAGATTACCCAACGAAGCCCACTCGTCATAATCCGCTGAATTACCCCGCACATACGCCATTGCATTCGTGGAACTGCTCCCCCCCAATGCCTTACCACGCGGCAAGTAAATGCGCCGATTATTGACGTGTTTTTGTGGTTCAGTTGAAAAACCCCAGTCCACCTCCGTACGGTGAAGATTGCCATAAGCGGCAGGAATATGGATTTCCATCTTCTTATCAGGGCCTCCTGCTTCGAGTAATAAAACTGAATTAGCAGGGTTTTCAGAAAGGCGATTGGCTAAAACGCAACCCGCAGAACCCGCACCAATGATGATATAATCAAATTTATCCATTTTAACTATAGCTTAGATTTCGATTAAAAAAACTCAATTTATACATTGGTTCAAATATAAATAAATTTCTAATAATTTGAGTATTAGAGGAATCGAGGATTTGAGAATTTGATATTACCACCTCAATATTTTACTCAAAAAGCCTTGAAAAACATTAATTTTCAAGGCTTTTTACCCAATATACTGAGGGGGTATGCTCCCAACATTTTAAAAAAAACTACTGCTTGTAATAATCCAAAGGTGGTTTCCGAGTGCCTACCAATGATTCATATTTGAAATCTTTACCACGAGCAGCGTTCAATTCCTGTTTGGCTTTTTCAATAATAGGCTGCTGAGTCATCAAATCAATTGCCGATAAAGTCAGCGTTTTAGCAGCTACCAACATACCTTTTTTACCGATATTTGTACCGCCCGCAGCAACGGCTTGCCAACTGTGCGCAGGCGTACCTGGCACCCATGTAGCCGTTGAAACGCCACTTGTTGGCACTACCCAACTCACATCCGAAACATCCGTTGAGCCACTCCCGCTTTGCTTTTTTAAAAGCTCGGCTACGTCAGCCGGTTGCATAATTTTTTCAGTTGTCTCAATTTTAGGAAAATCCGCATTCATAAAAGTTGACTGAATTTTTTGAGCGAATACTTTCTCTTCGTCCGTATATTTCACGCCACCAACAAGATTCAAGTTATTCTGCAAAACCTCATTAATGGTATTATTCACCAATAAACTGTAAACGCCGCCAGTAAGCTCCCACTCCACCTTTGTCCCAGTGCCTAAAGCCGCACCAGTGGCAGCATCTTGCACCCGTTTCCAAAGGTCTTTTACTATTGAAACGTCCTTATGGCGAATAAAATAATTGGATTCCGCAAACGCAGGAACGACATTCGGTGCTTCCCCACCCTTCGTTATAACATAATGAATTCGTGAATCAGATGGGATGTGCTCACGCATCATATTGACCATATAATCCATCGCTTCAACGCCATCCAACGCCGAACGACCTTTATCAGGTGCCGCAGCAGCATGGGCAGCGATGCCATAAAAACGGAATTTAGCCGTCACATTTGCCAAAGAAGGTGAAGCCGTCACCGCATTTTTATCACCCGGATGCCAGTGCAAAACGGCATCAACGTCATTAAAAAGACCCGCTCTCACCATGTAAATTTTACCACTACCAGCCTCTTCAGCGGGCGTACCGTACAATTTTATAGTCCCACTTTTCCCAGTGCGCTTGAGCCATTCTTTCACTTCAATTGCCGCCGCCATGGAAGCCACACCGAAAAGGTGATGCCCACAAGCATGACCTGCCGCTTGCCCTTGAATCGTTTTTTTCTCTGGAACCGCTTCTTGAGCTACACCCGGCAAAGCATCAAATTCCGCTAAAATGCCAATAACAGGTTTGCCACTGCCAAAAGTTGCCACAAAAGCCGTGGGCATATCCGCCACCCCTGCTTCAACTTGAAAACCCGCATCTTTCAATTGTGACTGTAGTAAAAGACTACTTTTACTTTCTAAAAAAGCCAATTCGGCATAGTCCCAAATGGTTTGAGCGACCTTTGAATACTTGTCGTATTTTTTATCCAATTCACTGATGATTTGCTTTTTTTCTGCATCAGTCGCTTTTTGAGCGGATATTTGGCTTGTGATGAACAACACCAAAACTAAAAGTAAAGATGATTTTTTCATATATTCGTTTGATTTGATGAATGATGAAATTATTTAGAAATTCTCTGTTTTTCAATTTTCTAATAATAGTTTAGTAAACTGCCCAATGCTACCCCTTTAGTATAAAACCCTTTTTTATACTTTCACAACCTGCCCTAAGCGCACCGATTCATCACAAGCAAAGGCAATTTTAAGACTATTTACCGCATCTGCCATGTGGTCAGTTAAATCAATATCTTCTAAAATCGCTTTTAAAAAATAGCGTTGTTCACGATTGCACAACTCTTGGTGATCGGGTTCATCAGTAAGGTTAATCCACTCGTCCGCTTTGGTAAAATTGTTTTGCGCATCAATTTCCGCATGGTGATAGCGGAGTGATTCCGTTTTAGTATGAGAATCAACATTATCGGATTTACCGCTCGCTCCCGCGTCTTTCGCAACGATTGAAACGCAGCCTTTTGGCCCAATGACATCTTTTACAAAAAAGGCGGTTTCACTCATCATGGGTCCCCAACCTGCTTCGTACCACCCCACCGAACCATCTTCAAATTTGATTTGTAATTGCCCATAATTGTAATTGCCTGCTGGAATGTCCTCCGTCAATCGGGCGCCGATAGCTGTTACTTGCACGGGTTTTGAGCGCGTCATTTGACACATGACATCAATATAATGCACGCCACAATCCACAATTGGGCTCAAGCTTTTCATCAAATTACGATGTACATCCCACATATAGCCATGACTTTGTTGGTTCAAATTCATCCGCATTACGAGGGGTTTCCCCAAGGTTTGAGCCAATTCCACAAATTTTTCCCACGATGGATGATGCCTTAAAATATAGCCTACAACGACTTTTTTATTGGCTTTTACTGCTGCTTTCACGACCCTTTCAGCGCCTTCAACTGTATCGGCAATGGGTTTTTCGATAAAAACATGACAACCCGCTTCGAGCGATTGAACACAAAATTGCTCATGCGTATCGGGGTAAGTTGAGATACAAACCGCATCGGGTTTGGTCGCTGCTAACCCCTCAGTAAAATCCGAAAAAAGTGGGTATCCACCACCTAATTTTCCATTTAAAACTTCTTTACTCTTGCCCGTCGACACGATGCCACAGATTTCAAAACCATCAATCAATTGATACGCCATGGCATGAGATGCGCCCATATTGCCGCAGCCGACTACTAAAACTTTGATAGGTGAAAGACTCATTTATTTGATATTTTTTTATTGTAAATTTAGTGTCGGCGTGACTTTGATATTTTATTGACGGCACACACATTTCTCCCCTGCACAAGTTGATGCCTCAATTGGAAAATCAGTATTACCATTGATTTCAAAGTAAAATTTATTGCGTTTGCGCTCACCTTTACCCGTCATTTCATTCATGGTATCACAATCGAAAAGGCGACCATTTGCCATGGTGTAGCGCACCGTTTCAGAGTTTTTAATATTCTCCAAAGGGTTTTTATCGCAGATGATGAGGTCAGCCAATTTACCTACTTTCAAGCTGCCAATTTCTTTATCCATACCCAAATATTGTGCGCCATTGATAGTGGCACACCGCAAAGCCTGCATATTACTCATGCCACCCTCCGCCAACATCCACAACTCCCAATGCGCCCCCAAGCCTTGTAACTGACCGTGCGCTCCGAGGTTGATATTGACACCCGCGTCTTGTAGTTTTTTACAACTTTCAGAAGTCAAAATATGCCCATTTTTGTATTCTTCTTGAGGAATCATGGTGCGGTGGCGGGCTCTATTGTTTAAAATAGAATGAGGCGTAAATGCCGCTAAACGTGTTTTTTCATACACATTTGTATTTTGATACCACTCATATTCGCCCGACATACCCCCATAATTGACAATTAAAGTGGGTGTGTTGTGCGCTTTTGAGTTTTTCCAAAATTGAATCACATCATTATATAAAGGCGCAACGGGTATATTATGCTCGATGCCCGTATGCCCATCAGCCACTTGACTGAGGTTGTGAAAAAAGAAAGAACCACCTTCTGGCACAACCATGACATTCATTTCACGAGCCGCTTGGATGATTTGCTGACGTTGTTCCCGACGGGGTTGGTTGTAACTTTTTACCGAAAAAGCACCGTATGCTTTGGTGCGTCGAATAGCAGAACGAGCATCATCCAAGGAGTTAATTACCGCCTTAAAATCGCCTTCCGCACCGTACAAAATCGTCCCCGTTGAAAATACCCGTGGGCCCACCGTTGTGCCCGATTTCACTAATTCTGAATTGGCAAATATCATTTCACTGTTCGCCGAAGGGTCGTGTGTAGTGGTGACGCCGTAAGCGAGATTGGCATAATACTCCCATTTTTGTTGGGCGGATAAACCCAATCGGAACTCACCCAAGTGACCATGCACGTCAATAATGCCCGGCATAATGGTTTTGCCAGTCATATCCATCACTTTTACACCGTTCGGAATGGGCGTTTTTGAGTTCCCTAAAGCAATAATTTTATTGTTTTCAACGATTAAAACACCGTTTTCAATAACATTTTCACCTTCCATTGTGATAATGCGGGCATTTTTAAACGCTATTTTTTCGGAAGGTTTATAGGTCGGTACAACGAGATTAATTTTTACCCCCTCAGTATCCACGGGCGGTAAAGAGTCTTTTGAGCCTTCTAAAAATTTGAAACGCTCGGTCAAGGCATCCGTGAAATATTCGTCACCCAATGTCCAGTGTACTTTTTTGCCATCGCTCGACCAGTGCAAATTGATACCCGCATCGCGCCCAACTAATGCCACCGGAACCGCTTTAGTATCGGAAGCCAAACCCACCGTTTTACCTGTTTTTGGAAAAGGCGCAATATAGACTTTGTATAATTCCGAAAACGCAATCCATTCATTATCTGGGCTTATGGCGAATTGATTCACGTATTTTGAGGTAAAATGTGCCTTATCGTCCGTGCCATCCAATTTACAACTGTGAAATTCCTTAGTCGGTGCACCAAACAAATAGCCGCCTGTATTATAAAATATCCGCTTACTGTCGCTTGAAAAACGGGGATTTTGACCATTTTTAGTCACTAAAATCCCGTCACCGCCTTCACTCGGCATGACGTAAATGCCCGCGTTTTTTGAAAAAGTAAAGCCTTGGTCAGAGTTGCCGCCTTCTTTTCGGTATGAAATTGTCTTTCCATCGGGCGAATACTGAGGGGTGCGATAAATGCCCTTTTCAGTCGTTAAAACCGTTGATTGGTTATTTCTCAAATCTAATTTTTTAATGGAAGTCATCGCCTCATCGTTCCAACTGACATAAATAAGGCTGTTGCCATCGGGTGAAAAAGCGGGTTCTGCTTCAAAATCAGTGCTTGAAGTCAAGCGTTTGGGCGTGCCGTTGGGCATATCTTTTTTCCATAAATACCCCACCGCATTAAAAATAATGTATTTTTCATCGGGTGAAGTCACGCAATTACGAATGACTTTTGCCGTAAAATTGTCTTCAAAAACCTTATTTTCAAAACGCAAAGTCTCCGCTAATTTCGTTTTTACATCCACTGAAAAAGGAATCATTTCGCCCTTTCCCGTGGCAATATCAATTTTTTGAATTTTACCTTTTGCCCAAATAATGATGGATTTATCGTCGGGCATCCAGTTAAAACCCGTATAAATACCAAATATCGTCCACGCCTCTTGTTGATCTTTTGAAAGGTCTTGATAAATTGGGAATGACTCACCTGTTGCTAAATCATGGATATACAACACCGTTTTAGTACCCACTCGACGCACAAAAGCCACTTTTTTACCATCTCTCGACACTTGCGGACGCGCTGCACCACCCGACCCACCAATGATTTCCTCAATTTTACCCTCTTGACGGTCATATCTTTTAATGGCAAAAATCTGCGCCATGGGGTTTTTATTGTATTGAAAAAAGCCGCCCGAATACGTATCCTCTGAGTAATAAACGTAGCGACCATCGGGACTTACTGAAGGCTCGTTGATGTCTTGTTGTTCATTCTTTTTCTCTATCAATTGCAACCCGCTGCCGCCTGTGATGTGGAATTGCCACAACTCGCCCGCGCCCAACGACCGCCCAGAAGTGAAGTGTTTTCGAGCAATAAAATTCTCATTATTCAACCAAACGGCATTATTGAGCAATCGGAAATCCTCCTTGGTGATTTGCTGCGCATTCGAGCCATCAGCGTTCATAGTCCAAATATTATCACCTCCGCCAGCATCCGACGTGAATAATATCTTTTTGCCATCGGGGGAAAAACGGGGTTGCACCTCAAACGGGAAGCCTCCCCTCAGTATTTGAGCATTTCCGCCCGTAATCGGCATTTTATAAATATCCCCCAACATATCGAAAACAATTGTTTTACCATCGGGCGATACATCAAGGTTCAGCCAAGTACCTTCATCTGTTTTAAAAGAAACTTCTTTTAGGTTAAATCCTCCTGTCGGGTTGGCAACATCCCATTTTTTGTCGTCTTTTTTTTGAGCAAAAGCCGAAAACGTCAAAGCTGCGGATAGGACTGCAAGTGTTATTTTCTTCATTTTTAGTTTGATGTTAAAAGTAACTTGGTTCAAGTTTATTCCGACTCTTGGAAGAACCAAGTTCTGATTCATTACAATTTTATTATTATTTCGTAAACACTTAGTAATGGTCGCTTGCGCTCCGATTAGCCACTGATTTTACTGATATTGACTGATTTT
>JANPHO010000519.1:0-7080 GCA_031424515.1 Saprospiraceae bacterium | reverse complement strand
TAGGATTCCACTTACGTTTTAAGTGACCGAAATGAACGCCGGCATCAAGCATTTCTTTATATGATGGCTTTTCCATTATCAATTATAGGATTAGGAATGACAAATTATTTTTTAAAGAAAAATATCCAAAAACTCCAACGAGATTAACGTTTAGAGAACTGGAAGCGTTTACGCGCTTTAGGACGACCGTATTTTTTACGTTCTACAGCACGAGGGTCACGAGTTAAGAACTTCTTAACTTTGAGTGGTTTACGGAATTCTTCGTTCAATTTCACAAGTGCGCGAGCGATGCCCATACGGACTGCTTCTGCTTGACCTTTGAAACCGCCACCTGTTACATTTACCAATACATCGTATGCGTTAGCTACTTCAACAGTTTGGAGCGGATCTACTACTGCTGGATTAACATGCATTTGAGGGAAGTATTCACGGTAGTCTTTACCGTTGACCGTTACCTTACCTTCGCCTTTTCTTAAATAGACGCGAGCAATAGCGGCTTTCCTTCTACCTACGGCAATAATTTGTTCCATTTTATGATAGGTTCAGAATTTTAATGAAATGATTATTTAGATAGTGACTCTGGTTTTTGAGCTGAGTGTGGATGTTCCGCACCTTCATAAACGAAGAGTTTTTTATACATAGCACGACCCAATTTCGTTTTAGGCAGCATACCTTTCACCGCTTCTTCAACGATTTTGATAGGTTTTTTAACGATAAGGTCTTTTGCAAGAACCTTTTTCAAGCCTCCTGGGTGCAATGAATATGTCAGATATTCTTTCTGATTCATCTTGTCACCTGTAAGGCGAACTTTACCAGCATTAATGACGATAACATAATCGCCTGTATCCGAATGCGGTGTGAAAGAGGGTTTGTTTTTACCCCTCAGTATGGTAGCGATTTGAGTACTCATTCTGCCTACAGGAACACCTTCAGCATCGATTACATACCATTTACGCTGCACATCTTCTTTTCTAACCGATACGGTTCTATAACTTAACTTAATCATTTCAGTTATTATTAAAAATTTTATGCAAAAAAATCAAATGAAAATCTGCTTCTGATGAAATGTTGAATCGGGCATTTTTCAAAAGCGGTGCAAAGGTAATCTGTTCATCAGATATAAACAAGGATTTTGAAAAAATATTTTCTAAAAAAAATCATAAGTGATTGATTATCAGTTCTTTTTTGGCTCATAAATTTTGCCTTTAGCACTTGTCGGCAGTTTTTATCTTGAAATATACTGAGGGGGGAGTAATTTCAGATAAAATGCTATAACACTTTAAAGGTAGTTAAGACTTGTACTACTTCACTTATTTATTTTTTTTACTATTAAAAATTTGTGGTAATGAAAAATTTTATACCTTTGCGGCGGAATATTTACAAAATATACTTCTGGTAACGAATAATTTTGCAAAATTCTTTTAGAGTTAAACTACACTTGTTGAGCTAACTAAAACTATCACACAATGACAAACCATGCTATTAAAGAGCGCTACAGCGATGCTGATTTAGCTGATTTTCGTAGCCTCATCCAAACTAAATTACACAAAGCCAAAGAAGATTACTCTTTTTATGTAAATCAATTATCGGATTTATCTGCTGGGGGGGACAACAAGGTCAAGTCTCTTGATGATGCGGTGGGCTCCTCAGAAAATGAATACATTGCTCTTGCTGCATCTCGATTGAGTAAGCACATTCAGCACCTCGACAATGCTTTATTGCGCATAGAAAATAAGGTATATGGCATTTGTCGTGCTACTGGCAAACTCATCCCGAAAGAACGCCTTAAGGCTGTTCCTCATGCTACTTTGAGCATAGAAGCTAAGAACCAGAATTTAGGTTGATATACTTTAATGAACAAACGTAAAAACTTTCTACGGCTGTACTTCCTCTGTGTTGTACAGTCTTTTTTTTATTCTTTTCAAACCTTTTTATAATCTTTGTAAAAAAATTGTACAGTCTTTTTTATATTGAAAAGAACTTATTTGTTGTCCATGTTCAAGGCTTATTCTTAAAATCGTTTCATTCACTATCAAAAACCTAATTTACGCTATGCGTTTCGCTATCTTTATTTCTGGTATATTCTTTTTTACGCAAACCAAACTTACTGCTCAGCTTGATTCTCTGCGATGGAGAACCGTCAAATCAGAATATTACAGCATCAGTTACCCGAGGACGGATTGGATAATGTTCGTAGATTCTATAATGGGTGCACCTTTTATTATTGCTACGAATGCTACCATCAAAAAGCAGTACGATAAGGATGTGGTTCAATTGCGCATTATGGGAAATGATGATAATATTTATGGAGACCTTGATTCGTACGCCAATAAATTTAAAAATGTTACTAATAATAACAGCTCAGGTATCATTTCCTCAGAACGTATTAAAAAAGGAGATGTTGAGTACTACGAACAAGTGGTGAGAAATGCGCAAGGGAAAATTAAAAGAAAAACCAAGGAGCGTCATTTTTTTATTAATCAAAAGGTATATCAACTCACTTTTGATGCAAACGAGACTGTTTTTGATAAAAAAATAGCCCAAGTGGATAGCATTTTAAATTCGTTTATTATTACTGATTTTGAAGCATCGACTGTGAAAAAATGGGAATCTTTTGATACCCCTCAGTATGCGTTCACTTATCCGAGTAATTGGAAGATGGATCAGGTATTGCCACAGCATACGGAGTTTATCCTTCGCAAACCTAAGAAAAGTACAGATAAAGGTTATTGGGATAATATTTATCTGATGATAAATACGTTTAAAGAATCCGTTCCAGAATTGGGCAATTATTCAAAAAGAGCTACCGAACAGCTTAAAACGACTTTGAAAAATGTCCAAATTGAGCAAACTACGAAGAAAAAATCAGGCAAAATAACCTATCAAGAAGTGATCAGTGTAGGAGATTTGGGTAAAAATCGCATAAAAATGCGTCAATGGCATTTTGTGAAAGGTAAAAAAGCATATACTTTGACTTATGCTGCGCGCGTTGACGGTTTCAATGATTTATTGCCGATAGTAGAGCAGATTTTTAACTCTTTTAATTTGAAATAATAGTAATACATGAAAATAGGGATTATTGGGGCAGGAGCAATGGGAAGTGGCATCGCACAAGTGATGGCAATAGCGGGTAATACGGTTAAATTGTATGATGCCAACGATATTGCCATGCAAAAAGCCCTTGAAAATATCAGAATCACGTTGCGGAGAACGGCTGAAAAAGGTAAAATTTCACTCATTGCAGCTGCTGATATTGCCAATAGAATTTCAATAACTGAAAGATTAAACGGCTTGGGCGATTGCGATATGGTGGTTGAAGCTGTGATTGAGGATTTAGAAATCAAAAAATCTATTTTTGCTGAGCTTGAAATGTACGTTACTGAGGGGTGCCTGTTGGCAACGAATACATCGTCATTATCTGTTACAGCTATTGCCTCGGCTTGTCAGATGCCTGAGCGCGTTTTAGGTATTCATTTTTTCAATCCCGCTACTGTTATGTCTTTGGTGGAAGTCATTCCTGCCTTACAAACGGATGTTGAAAATGTGGAAAAAGCGGTAGAAAATATCCGCAAATGTGGAAAAGTGGTGGTGAAAGCTAAGGATACGCCCGGTTTCATAGTCAATCGGATAGCTCGACCATTTTACAGTGAGGCTTTGCGCATATATGATGAAGGTATTGCTGATTTTAGAGTAATAGATAAGGTGATGACTGAGGGGGGCTTCAGAATGGGGCCTTTTGAATTGATGGATTTTATTGGCAATGATGTGAATTATGCTGTTACTGAAAGCGTATGGCAAAACACTTATTTTGACCCACGTTATAAACCGTCAATAACGCAAAAGCGTTTAGTAGAGGCTGGGTTTTTAGGTCGTAAAACGGGTCGTGGATTTTATAATTATTTTAAAAAAGATGATACTGGCGATGTCGCAATTGATAAAAAAGTGGCAGAGACTATTTTCAACCGCATTTTAGCCATGCTTATTAATGAGGCTTATGATGCCCTCTATTGGAATATTGCTTCTGAAAATGATGTGGAAACTGCCATGACTAAAGGTGTGAATTATCCCAAAGGGTTATTGGCTTGGGGCAAAGAATTGGGCTTGCCTAAAGTTGTGAAAACCTTGGATAATCTATACGATAAATATCGAGAAGAGCGGTATAGAGTATCGCCTATACTGAGGGGGTAGTAAGCTAATTAGTTATGTAATTATTAATTTTAAAATATCGATACCAATACCCCTAAAATGCCCTTTTAATGGCTATTTTTTAAAATACAATATGAAATATCGGGTTTGTGTGAACAAAATCCTTTTTTTTGCATTAAATTTGTAACTTTCAATAAGTTCTGAAACTTTTAATCACACATAGGACTCAAATATTTAGAAAAATAAAATACAATGGATTGGAAAGAAGGTAAGGAAAAATTTATTCAAGCCTGGGGTGCTTTGGGTAGCGAATGGGGAGTGAACCGCACAATGGCTCAGGTGCATGCTCTATTGATGATTTCTCCTTTATCGTTGAGTGCTGACCAAATCATGAAAGAGCTTAAAATTTCGAGCGGAAATGCCAATATGAATATCCGCGCACTCATGGATTGGGGTTTGGTGTATAAAGAATTGCGCCCGGGCGACAGGAAAGAATACTTCATTGGTGAAAAAGACATGTGGAAAGTTGTGCGTCAGATTATCATCAATCGAAAGAAAAAAGAATTAGAGCCTATGCTCAAAATACTGGATGAAATCAGTGGCGTGAAAGAGGATTGTTTAGAAGCGGAAGCTTTGGCTAAAACCGTAAATGACATTAAAATGTTTTCATCGAAGGCAGATTCTACCTTGGATATGCTCATTAAAGCCGATTCCAATTGGTTTGTCGGTACTTTCATGAAAATGATAAAATAGTTTATCGTATTTCGTATTCCGAAAAATGAAACACAATAAACGAAATACATTTTAAAAACCTTTCAAAGATTTAAAAGTCTTTGGAAGGTTTTTTAATTTTTAAAATCCTATCTTTGCCCCAATTTTTAAGAAAAATCAAATCCAATGTTATTATCAGACATCATTTCAACAGGTAAAAAAGCAACACGTGATGGCTTCGGTGATGGTATTCTCGAAGTAGCGCGTCAAAATAACCAAGTAGTGGCTCTCACTGCTGACCTTGCAGGCTCCATGAAGCTTGATGGTTTTATTAAAGAATTTCCAGAGCGTTACGTGCAAGTGGGTATTGCAGAAGCCAATATGATTGGTATCGCTGCGGGTTTGGCTACAGCGGGTAAAATACCTTATACAACGACTTTTGCGAACTTTTCAACAAGCCGTGTATATGACCAAATTCGCCAGTCAGTAGCGTACTCTCATAAAAATGTTAAAATATGTGCTTCTCACGCCGGTGTGACTTTGGGTGAAGATGGAGCCACTCACCAAATTCTTGAGGATTTGGGGATGATGCGTATGTTGCCAGGTATGACAGTTATTAACCCATGTGATTATGCTCAAACTAAAGCTGCAACTATGGCAATAGCGGAGCATTATGGCCCTGTTTATTTACGCTTTGGTCGTCCATCATGGCCTATTTTTACCGAAAATCGCCCATTCATTATTGGTAAAGCACTACCCCTTAGTACTGGTAGCGATGTAACGATATTGGCAACGGGTCACTTGGTTTGGAATTCAATTGAAGCTGCAAGAGCTTTGGCTAATGAAGGTATTAGCTGTGAGGTTATCAATATCCACACCATCAAACCATTGGATACTGCCACTATTTTGGATTCAGTGTCAAAAACACGTGCTGTTGTTACTGCTGAAGAGCATCAAAAAGCAGGTGGCTTAGGTAGCGCAGTCGCTGAACTTTTATCTGCTAAAATGCCTACTCCACAAGAGTTTGTAGCCGTGAATGATACTTTTGGTGAAAGTGGTACACCTGACCAACTAATGGCGAAATATGGCTTGGGCATTGATGATGTAGTGAATGCTGTAAGAGCCGTTTTGAAAAGGAAAAAATAATCTTTTAAGATATTAGATTAATAGAAGTAAGACATAAGATGGTCTAATATCTATTGTCTAAAAAATTAAGATGATAGAATTAAAATATTGGACAGCCTTGTGTCTTACTTCTATTAATCTTAAATCTAATAAGAAAATACTGAGGGGGTGTTTCATAAGTTATTGAAAATTGAACTTTTGAAACGCCCTTTCGTTTTTATGGAGGGCTTTTTACCACTAAATTCTCCATTTTTAATTAAAAATCCTACCAAATCATAAAACTATTATAATTAAAATTATGAAATTCGGAACAAAAGCCATTCATGCGGGCATTGAGCCTGACCCGTCAACAGGGGCAATTATGACCCCTATTTTTCAAACTTCAACTTATGTACAAGCTGCTCCGGGTGACCACAAAGGCTACGAGTATGCGCGTACGCAGAATCCCACACGAGCTGTACTTGAAAAAAACTTGGCGGCGCTTGAAAATGGGGTAGATGCTATTTGTTTTTCGTCGGGCTTAGCTGCTCAAGATGCGGTGATGAAATTGCTTCAATCGGGTGATGAAATTGTGTCATGCAATGACCTCTATGGTGGTTCTTATCGCCAAATGGTTCGAGTTTATGAAAAGTTTGGTGTAAAAGCTAAATTTATAGATATGAGTGAGCCACGCGCTATCCGTAAGCATTTGAGTAAAAAGACAAAGCTTTTGTGGATAGAAACGCCTACTAACCCGATGTTGAGTATTGTCGATATTGAAGCCATCTGTAAAATAGCTCAGGAGAAAGGTATTATGACTTGTGTGGATAATACTTTTGCTTCGCCTTATCTACAAAATCCGTTGGATTTGGGTGCTGATATCGTTTTACATTCAGCAACAAAATATATTGGGGGGCACTCGGATGCTATTCATGGTTGTTTAGTGGTAAAAGATTTGGAATTGGCTAAACAACTACATTTTATCCAAAACGCTACTGGAGCAGTGCCAGGTCCCCAAGATTGCTTCTTGATACTGAGGGGTATCAAAACCCTCCACTTGAGAGTGCGTGAAGCGTGTCATAATGCTGAAAAAATTGCGCATTTTTTAGTTAATCACCC
>JANPHO010000518.1:0-6837 GCA_031424515.1 Saprospiraceae bacterium | reverse complement strand
GATACCATTCGCTGGTACTTTGCAACCTCATCCATAAAATCTTTACAATTTTTCGCACCATAGCTGTTTCTACTTCCCCAAAAATGTATGATATGAGTAAATTATAATCATTATTTACCTCCATAAAATGGGCAAATAATTCAGAGTCCTGCTCACACAAGTCTTCAATAATATTGTACTTGCAGGCTACGCTACAATCGCAACAAGCTGTATCGCAATTTTCAATTTTGGGGTAACTCATCTTTTGATTTTTTAAATTGTAAGACTATCGCATTACATAATATCAGTTGAAAAGTGGCATATTTAAACTTACTTAATTCGTGGTGGTTGGACAACGTCCCTAGAAACGGAATTAAGAATTTAAAACATACTCTTAAAATTTATGCGGCTTCAACCAGTTCATCATACATGGATTTTATGATATTATGGTCGGCTTTTATCAGAGCATGTTGTGCATTTATCATTATTTGTTGTTCAAATCTTAAATTTTGCATATCGTCATCAAGCACGTTTTGGTACGTTTCAATGGCAATATTTTCACCATAATCGCACGAACTAAGTATACTTTTGCGGTCTTTACCAGTAATAGTAGCTTTTACATCCATCCAAACCCGAAAAAACTTACCCGTCAATCTTGTACTTTCCGTCGGTGTTCCGCCAAACCTAATGACTTCATTTACCAATTCTTGTTTGCATTTTTGGCTTGTTGTCATAAACTCGCTAAACAGGTTTTTCAAGTCTTGTTCTTCCGTTTCTTTAAAAGCGGTGTCGTAGCCTTCTACTCTATCGTTATTGATTTGGATGAGGCTGTTCAACACGTCAATCATTTTGTCATTGTCCATTTTAAAATAGATTTTTTAGAATTATTGAATAAAATAACCTCAAATACTGAGGGGTGTCTAAAAAAAGTGGTATCTATCTGTAGTAATTGGATACCGTCTAATAAGCATTAAGACACTTTTTAAAATTTGTAACGAATTAAATTACCCTACAAAGGTGAGTTTCTTTTGTATTGGAAGTGTTACACAAATTTTAGAATAAGTTGCATCATTTACACATTCCGCTCGCCTACAGTCAGTGATTTAGTGCTTATTAAGTGTTCTTTGACCAATTAGTTCGCGTAAAATAGGAAACCATTTAAATAAAAAAAGCCCATTTTTCAGCATAAATCTGAAAAATGGGCTTGGGTTTTAAGATTATTTAAAAAACCTTATTTCGTGATATTGAAAACGCGCGTCACATCTTTCAAACCTGCTGAATGGATACGCAAGACATATTGCCCCGTTGGTAAACCATCTAATTCGACTCTTTGCGTTTCATCGGCTCTCTCAACTGATACATATTTCACGGCGTGACCCACTGCATCCAAGACCGTAATTAATACCGTGCGATTTTGAAGCGGCTCAATGTCCACGTCAATGTAATCCGATGATGGATTGGGATAGAGAGTGTATTGCGCTTTTTTATTAAAATCCAACTTCACTTCACCACTCAACTGAGGCGCAAAATTATCCCCAAAAATCAATTTCACCCGATAAATATTTTCACCGTCAAAAGGCTGGTTGTCAACAAAACTATATTGATTTTTACTCGAAATATCCCTCAGAGACAAGGCATTCACCGTCGAAATCTTTTCAAAATTGCCTGATTTAGTGAATTTTTCAACTTCAAAATAATCCGCTGCATCTGCATTGCTGACCCAAGTTATGACGGCTTTTCGGCTTTCACGATAGCCATCCACGGCATATATCTGAGCGGATTGCAATGCAATAGTACCAACAGGACAAGCCGTTTCTGCAACCGTCCATTGTTGATTATTACCACTGTGCCGAGTCCATTGAATGACATTTGCGCCATTAGTAGTTTGGGCCGCATACACATCAGCTACTTTATTGGAGTGTTTCGCGCTAATGAAGTAGTACCCCTCAGTATTTTTATCAAATTTCCATTGCTGATTGCCACCATTGAGATAATCCCATTGGTGGATATTCGCCCCATCCACAGTTGAAACGCCCGAAACATCCATGGCTTTACCACTAAAACCATTTAAAACTCTGTAAAACGTACCATCCACGGATTTGAGGCGCCACACTTGATTGCGTCCGCCATTCCAAGCATTTTGTTGAATATTTGTCCCATTTAAGGTTGAATTAGATACAATTTCTAAAACTTTAGCACTGTGGCGAGCCGTGAGGCGATAACATTTTGTAGCTTCAAATCCTGCTACTGGCGGCGGCGGCTGAGTTATTGCGCAAGCACTAAATCCGACAACTTGGCTGGCTTGATTCGGAATTGTCCAATTTAATTTAGCTACTGCACCACCACCCCGCTCATAAAATTCCATTTTAATAGGAATATTTTGCGCTTGAGTCAAATTAACAGCCACATTGTATGTAGTAGGTGCTTGATCAATCCATTTATCCAAAACTAACGCATTATTTACCCAAAGGCGCACACCATCATCAGCTACAACAGTAAATGTATAAGCTCCCGTGACGGGTGGATTAATGATGCCTTCCCAACGAGCGGAGAAATTGTCCGCATTGATGCCCGTAGTTGGGTTGCCCGTTCCCCAATCGTAATTGATGCTCGATTCTGCTCTAATTACTGAGGGGGTACCCGTCAAAGCAATATTATTAAAATATGAACCCTTCAAACAACCTGCTTGAGGTGTTACAACTACCCCCGTTGGCACTGCTGAAGTCTGAACGCCACCCGTCCAAGTTGTTCCTTTGCGGGTATAAACTCTAAAATAATATGTTTTACCAGCAGTCAAACTCGTTACAGTCATTGTATTGGATGTACCTCTGTAAACCACTTTCCCACCTTCAATGGCTGTGCCCGCACCTGTGAAATTGGCATCGGCGGTATAAGTCGTTCCGTTCGGTTTATCGATGAAACCACTACCCTCTTTTACGGCAACTAAAACTTCATCAAACAAAGTAGATGGATTTTGCCACGTTAAAACCGTATTATAATTGCCCGGAGTAGCTGCCAAATTGGTGATTGAAATATTAGCAGAATTACAATCTGGATAAATTTTAACTGAATCTTTGGCACTTAGCCCGCCATTATCCGTCACTATCAATTCAAGCATATAATAATACGTTTCACCATCGCAACCTACGGGCGAAATTTGAATACTCGGCGCTTGTTGATTGATAATTGGCTCTCGGTGCTCATGCGTATTGTGTCGCAAAGTTAATTGCCAAGCATATTGCATACCTACTGCATCATTGTCCGTAACCGTGGCTAAAGGGGCAATTTGAGTCGCTTGTGCTAAGGTATAAGTACTATTATTGGCAGGATTGGTGATTTTTACTGAGGGGGGCGTATTATTCGTTGAAATTTGGAGCGTTTTAGTATCCGTCAGCCCACCATTGTCTTTTACTGTCAATGTTACGGTAAAACCTTTTAATCCCGTTGACGTGAAAACGTGTTGCGGATTAGCCGCCGTGGAAGTCGTACCATCGCCAAAATTCCATAAATAAGTCAATGGATTACCATCTGGGTCGTTGGTTCCTACACTACTAAAATTGACAGTTAAAGGTGAAATGCCACTTGTTTTATCAGCCGAAATAACGGCTACTGGAGGGCGATTACCCGCACCGTAACTGACCTTTTGAATATCCCCAGTATTGATATTGACATAAAAAATGGATTGGTCGAAAGGACAATATTCAATATCCACTACCCCTTTGCAATATCCATCTGGAGCAAAATTAAGCACCGAATGGACTTGATGATTAGAATTATCGTGCAACTCTGCCGCTTTTATCCAATTTGCCCCGTAGTCTGCGAAGAAATAAACATTCCGATAAGCCACCGGAAATGCTGTACCCGGATAAAAAGTACCACTTGTGGCAGCGTTACCACCAAAAGGCGTTCCCGTGACTTCAGCACCCGCCGAACCAATGGTTTTACCTTGAGCCGTACCTGTAGAAAAATCAGGATAACGTGCATTGTTTTGACCATGACGCCAATCCAAAGCAGGAGGAAAATGGGTAAAACGCCTTTGTTTAGCATCCGTACTCACAACCAAAGAAGTGGCTTGTTTGCAAAGACTTTGGAAAGATGGTTGGCCGGGTTCATCTTGATTTTTAACGTTGGCACTTGCCGAGTAATATCCTCCAGCGGGGTCAATCCCTTCAAAAATGGGCCAACCGCAGTTTGTACCCGCTTTTTCAACCATGTGCATATCCTCCCAAGTATTCCATTGAACATCGGCTATGAGGAATGTGCCTGGGCTGCCGTCAGCAGGGTCTTTGCTGCCCGTTCCCGTTTTAAAAGACATTCTATAAGGATTACGTAATCCCAAAGCCCAGACACGAGATTGCGCTGAACGTGGATTTGCAGCATCAAAATGAGGGTTATTTGAAACACCGTCGCCCGTATTGGGGTCAAGTCTTAAAAGTTTACCGCAATGCGAATTGAGCATTTGAGCGCGCAAAGCCCCTACATTCTCCTGCGAGCGCATGATGCCGTCAGCAATTGCTTGTTGCCAATAAGTTTCACCTGCACTACCAACATCCGTGCTCGCATAGCTTGCATTATCGCCAGTTGTGACTAAAAGTGTTCCATCCGCACCAAACACGATTTGCCCGCCCGCATGGCTTTCATGTACCAAAGGCACCCCCGTACTTTTGGATTCCCCCAAAAGCACTTTGCGGCTTGCATAATCAGCGGTGAAAACGCTGTTATTGTTATTGAGTTTGTACCGTGTTACACGGCTGATTGAAGGCTTGTAATACTCATTGGTAGCCGCATTATACTGAGGGGTTCCAAAATTCAAAAGGTGATGGCGATCCACTTGATAAAATAAATAAATCAAGCCATTGGTATCAAAGTTAGGGTCAAGAGCCACACTTTGAAAACCGAAATCACGCCAATCGCCCACTTCTTCACTAATATTAAGCGAAACTGTACCTTGTTTTACATAAGTAGTACCATTCCAAGTGGATACCCACAGTGTTCCTTTTTTCTCCCAAACGAACATTTTTTGTCCATCTTTTGAAAAAACAATGCCCATTGGGGACACATAACCGCCCTGTACTTTGGCATCAATAAACCCCGTTGGAAGTTGCGCAGAAATATTGGAAATGGTAGCCAATAATAAAAGGAATGGAATTGCAAATCGAGCCATTCGAGCATAAAAATTGTTCATTTTATAAGTTTGTTTTAGTTAAATACAGAAGCATTTTACTTCTGTAGGAATGTAAAAAATCGTAAAAACTGTTTTAGATCTTTTAAAAAATAAAGACGGACAATGCCAATCGGTGGGAGGATACCTGATGTTTTTAAAACAAAAAGCATACAAATTTGTGGAAAGAAAGACCCGTTTACAAATTAATTCTTTGGTTAGGAAGTAAATTACACATAAAAGGTTAATAAGGGCATTATAAATATTTTAGATAATTTACCCTGCCACCTCTTTTTTAATTTTGAAATAAAATAAAGTACTTTTAGCTCTTTTTAAAATTTTAAACCATCAAATAAACCATCCATGAAAGGTGCGTTTTTGGAAAAACCCAATCAAATAAAGATTAAAAATGTGAACATCCCGGAACCCAAAGCGGGAGAAGTGCGCATAAAGCTCAAAATGATAGGTGTATGTGGTTCGGATGTTCATTTGTTTTTAGGGCATCGTCTATTAGATAATCCAAACATTATCGGGCACGAGGGTTTGGGGTATATTGATAAAATCGGCTCAGGTGTGGAAGGTAGAGAAGTTGGCGAAAGAGTAGTCATTGAGCCTAATATACCTTGTCGTAAATGCAAATATTGCATGAGTGGTCGAGGAAATATCTGCACAAATAAAAGGGTGATTGGCGTGAACGAGGTGGGCTGTTTTGCCGAATACATCAGTTTACCCTCTGAATTTTGCTGGCACGTTCCTGATACTATTTCTGATAATGATGCTGTGACAATCGAGCCCTGCGCTGTGGCACTTCACGCACTTTTATCCTCAAAAGCAAAACCCGGCGATACGATTGCCGTCATGGGATTAGGTGCAATTGGTTTATTATTGACGCATTTGGCTTTATCATTGGGGTATAAAGTTTTTGTAACTGAAATCAATGAAGCAAAAGCAAAATTAGCGATTGATTTGGGTGCAATTCGCATTTTTACCGAGGGGGGTATTGTTGAAGAACAAAGTATGGGATTAGCTAAAACTTGGTACGAAAATGATGTTGTCGCCGTATTTGAATGTGCGGGTTCGGCGCATACAGCTTCGTTGGTAACGGCTTCTGCGCCACGAGGTTCTGAGATTGTTTTAGTGGGTCTTTCAGGTAATTTAGCTACTTTTAAACCTTTAAAAATAGCACGTGAAGGCATTACAATTGTGCCAAGTATCATTTACGACCACCCTTTTGATTTTAAAAGAACGATTCAACTCATTGCTTCAAAAATCATTCGCCCCAGCTTCATCATATCACGTTTTATGACTTTAACAGAAATCCAAACGGCTTTAGAAACAGCTGCTCAAGGCGATGATAGTAAAATTGTTATTACAGTTTAAATAATTTTCAAAGATAAAATAATGGATATTTCACTTTTAGGTAGAAGAGCTTTTATTGGTGGTAGTTCGCAAGGCATCGGTTTTGCGATTGCAGAACGCATGGCAGCTTGTGGTGCAAATGTGACTTTGATAAGTCGTAATGAGGAAAAACTCAAAGAAGCACTCTCCAAACTCCCTAAAAAAAAGGGTCAAAAACATGATTATTGTGTCATTAATTTTGGAGATTTAGTCAAATTAGAAAAAATATTAGCTAAATATCAAGTTAAAACGAAGGAGAATCCCGTTTCTATCCTTGTTTTAAATTCTGGAGGGCCACC
>JANPHO010000517.1:0-2478 GCA_031424515.1 Saprospiraceae bacterium | reverse complement strand
CTTTTATGCCTTTGGGTTTCAACTCCTCCCGTAAATTATGCGATAAACCCAATAATGCGAATTTTGAAATACTATATGAGCCACCATTTGGATAGGCTTTTTTACTCGCCACACTACAAATATTGAAAATATGCCCTTTTTGAAAGTCAAACATCATGGGCAACACCGCCCTTGTGAGGTGATAAGCAGAATAAACATTCGTAGCCATCATGGTCTCTAAAGTTCCCTCCCCCTCAGTATGAATAGCCCCTGGAAGGAAAACGCCTGCATTATTGACGAGCACATCTACTCTATTCCAAGTCTCTTTCACATATTCGGCAAAACGAATGACCTCCTCCTTTTGACTCATATCTACAACTTGATATATCATTTTGACGTGCGTAAAACGGAGCGCAAATTCCTCTTTCATCGCTTTTAAGTCTGATTCATTGCGGCTACACACCGCCACGTCGTACCCTTCAGTAGCAAGAATCTCTGTTATAGCTCTTCCGATGCCCTTTGTTGCGCCTGTAATGATTGCTTTTCTATTCACTTTTATATTAATATTTAAATGAAATGTTAAAATATGCTTTTAAATAATAAGTTTGGATTTAAAATTGTTTAGGTATTATGAAATATTTTAAGGCATAAAATCAAGATGAGAAAATGACTTTAGAAAAACCACTTCTTTTATTCGATGGCGTTTGTAACCTTTGTAATAGTTCAGTTCAGTTTATTATCCGACATGATCCTGAGCAAAAGTTTCTCTTTGCTTCTTTACAATCAGACAAAGGTCAAGAAATTTTGAAAGATTTAAGCTTAAATTCCAAAGAATTTGACTCTCTTGTTTTAATTGAAAACGGAAAAGCCTATATGCGCTCTACTGGTGCGCTCAAAATCGCAAGGCACCTCAGTGGATTTTGGAAATTTTTATATATTTTTATTATAATACCTTCTTTTATTAGAGATTTATTATATAATTTTGTTGCACACAATCGCTACCGGTTTTTTGGAAAAAAAGATCATTGTATGATACCAACCCCCGAACTCAAAGCCCGTTTCCTCGGGTAAAAAAACTGTAATCTAAAATATTCCTCTAAAAACGCTCAAATCCCATTTTAAAGCTCAAAACTTACAAACCTAACTGAAAAACGCACGAATTGTTTTTCAGAACACCTAATTCCTAATAAAATACAGCACTATTTTATTGTAAACCATACTCACACACAATTCCAGAATGAAGCAGTTATTCATGGTAATAGCCTGTATATTGTTCTTTTTTAAAAAGACAGATGCACAGGTAAATCTACCAATTTCAAAAAATATTGACTCTCTTGCTGTGCATACCCCTCAGTATGCCACGGCTAATATTGATTCTCTAATCAGTTTTTGTAATACAATAGCGCAAACTGAATTGGAGCAAGTTCGCTTTTATTTTGTATGGACAGCTACGCATATTCATTACGATACCACTCAACTTTGCATAAAAAAACGCCAACAGTGTAAACAAAATTTTGATTCAGTTTTCATTTCTCATAAAGCCATTTGTAGAGGTTACACGGATTTATTTAATTATTTATGTAAAAAATCAGGCTTAGAGGCTCAATCTATCATGGGTCATTCCAAAAATGTGGCAGGGCAAGTTGATACATCTTTTTTACACGCATGGAGTGCCATTAAAATGAATAATGAGTGGCGGCTATTTGATGTTACTTGGGCTTCCAATCACTATGAAAGTGATAATTTAGTGGATTCTGATTTTAATGAGTACTTTAATCAATCATCTTTTCCATTTATTAAAAGACATTTACCCTTTGACCCACTTTGGCAACTTCGAAATGATATACTTAATTCTGTTTCATTTTTCACTGAAATAGATTATAAAACGGAAAAGGATATGCCTACTATGCCTTTTTTTATTGATTTTAATAATAAAATTGAAGAGGAACTATCCCTTGATATTGTTGACCAAAGTATAAAAAGTATTGAAAGAGCCATTCAATACAATCCATCAGAGACGCGATTATATGGTATTTTAAATTTCCACAAATCAGAAAAGGCATTCATTTCATTTGATAAAGCGAAAGTTTTATTAGAGAAATTTAAAAATATGGATGATGAATCGCTCAAAAGATGGACTTATCAAGATATAACCAACCTTATTTCAGACGCGAAAAACGTCTCAAAATTACTCACTGATGCGCTAACTCAATACGAATCAATGACTTATGTCTGTGAAAATGAAGATACAGAAGCCATTAAATCAAATATGATTTCAATTAGGAAAAATAAAGATTTAATATTTAAACTAATAGATTATCTTGAGAACGTTAAAGAGGAAATGAAAAAAATACCTTTCGCTAAAGCGAATAGATAATGGGTAATGGGCGATAAAATGAAATAGAACGAACTAATTTTGAATAAAATACATTAAAACCAACTAAATCTATATTTTTGCCATCCAGTTTGATAATTGGATGGCTATTTTTTTGCCAAAAT
>JANPHO010000516.1:0-17649 GCA_031424515.1 Saprospiraceae bacterium | reverse complement strand
GGGTACAGGTGGGAGTTTATGTGGTACAGCTCGGTTTTTAAAAGAAATGAATCCGAATATAGTGATATGTGGAATTGATGCTTATGGTTCTATTTTAAAAAAATTCCACGAAACAGGTGAACTCGACGAGGATGAAAGTTATGAGTATTCGATGGAGGGAGTAGGCAGAGAATTTATCCCTAAAAACATGAATTTCGATGTCATTGACCGATTTGAAAAAGTGACCGATAAAGAAGCCGCACTCATGAGTAGGCGTTTAGTGAAAGAGGAGGGTTTATGGTTGGGGCATTCATCGGGTGCAGCGGTGCAAGGAGTTTTACAAATCAAAAACATGTTTAAGCCTACCGATGTTGTAGTGGTTCTGTGTCACGACCATGGCAGTAGATACATTGGTAAAATATACAATGATGAGTGGATGCGTGAAAAGGGCTTCATTATAGAGGAAACAGACGAAGATAAAATCGAAAAAGCCATTTTACAAGCTGATATGAATGAATCAGAAAGAATGGATGCATCTCCAGTAGTCATCACAAAAGGATTATCAAGCATTACAAATATAAATTTAAAAACGAATAAAAAGAGCATGGATTTATTTGAAAAAAGGTTGGCAACACCTGGTCCATTAGGTAAATATGCCGCTATGGCAGAAGGTTATTTTATGTTTCCAAAATTGGAAGGTGCATTGGGTAATCGTATGCTGTTCAATGGTAAAGAGAAAATTGTTTGGAGTTTGAATAACTATCTGGGTTTAGCCAATCATCCTGAAGTTCGAAAAGCGGATGCCGATGCAGCTGCTGAATGGGGTTTAGCCTATCCAATGGGCGCGCGTATGATGTCGGGTGAAACCAATTTTCATAACCAACTTGAGCAAGAGCTTGCGGAACATGTACAGAAAGAAGCGAGTTATTTGCTGAATTTTGGCTACCAAGGGATTTTATCAGTTATAGATGCAATGGTTGATCGTAGAGATGTAATTGTTTATGATAAAGATTGTCATGCTTGTATTATTGATGGTATCAGAATGCACTTAGGTGAAAGGTTTGCCTTTGAGCACAATGATTCGGATAGTTGTGAGCGTCAATTAGCTAAAGCAACTGTTGCTGCTGAGCGTTCAGGCGGTGGAATACTCGTTATTACTGAGGGGGTGTTCGGTATGCGCGGTGAGCAAGGCTGTTTGAAAGAGATAGTGGCTTTGAAAGATAAATTTTCATTCCGCTTGTTAGTGGATGATGCGCATGGCTTTGGTACATTGGGTGCTACAGGTGCAGGTGCAGGTGAAGAGCAAGGTGTACAAGATAAAATAGATCTTTATTTCAGCACTTTTGCTAAATCAATGGCAAGTATTGGCGCATTCATCGCAGGAGATAAGGATATTATTATCTTTTTAAAATACAATCTCCGCTCTCAAATATTTGCCAAATCATTGCCGATGCCACTTGTGATTGGGGCGTTGAAACGCTTGGAATTATTGAGAAAACATCCAGAATATCAACATAAATTATGGGAAAACGTGCGCCTACTCCAAGAAGGTCTATTAAAAATGGGCTTTAACTTAGGAGCGACGAATACTTGCGTAACACCCGTATTTATGAAAGGTGAAGTAGAAGAAGCTTTGAAATTGATCACTGATTTGCGTGAAAACTATCATATTTTCTGCTCAATAGTTGTCTATCCTGTTATCCCACGGGGCATGATGCTCCTTCGTTTGATACCGACTGCGGTGCACACCAAAGAAGATATTGATATTACTCTCAAAGCTTTCGGAGAAGTCGCAGAAAAACTTAATGCGGGTGTATATGCAGGGGAGACAGTAGAATCGGCTTAAAGAGTATTTTTAAAAATAATCTCTCAAATAGCGGCGTGACGAGAGTGACGCCGCTATTTATATTTTCAATTTGTACCTTACCCATCTCAAAATTTTTTATTTTAAAGCCCATTTAAAAGAAAAGAACTGGGCACATGAAAGAAGTTACTCAATAAATTTAAAATGAGCTATATCGTAAGTGGTATCCAACAAGTAGGTATTGGCGTTAAAAATGTGGTGGAGGCTTTTACTTGGTATCGTCGCTATTTCGGCGTAGATGTACCCATATTTGATGAAGAAGCCGTAGCTGCTCTCATGTTGCCTTATACAGGCGGACAACCGCGTGCACGCAGAGCCATTTTAGCGATGAATATGCAAGGTGGCGGTGGATTCGAGATTTGGCAACACACCCAACACAACTCTCAATATCCGGATTTTGAGCTTATGCTGGGCGATACGGGTATTTATGCCATTAAAATCAAATGTTTTGATGTCCCCAAAACATATGCTTTTTATCAAAGTGAAAACCTCAATATCGTTTCTGACATAGTCACCAGCCCCAACGGCGTTGCTCATTTTTGGGTAAAAGACCCTTATAATAATCTATTTCAAATTATAGAATCAAAAGATTGGTTTCAGCGCAAAGGAAAATTGACGGGTGGTGTGTATGGCGTTTTGATAGGCACTACGCAAATTGATAAAACGACTGAATTATTTCAAAATATACTAAAATACGATAAAAAAGTATATTCTGAGATTTCTGTTTTTCCCGATTTCAAAGCCTTATCTGGAGGCAACTTGCCTAGTAATCGTGTGTTATTACGCCATTCAAAACCACGAGTGGGCGCATTTAGCCGACTTTTAGGAGATACTGAAATAGAGTTGATTCAGATTTTTGAAAGAACACCCAATAAAATATTTAAAAATCGTTTTTGGGGCGAGTGTGGTTTTATTCACCTTTGTTTTGATGTGAATGGCATGGAAGAGATTAAAAATCTCTGTGATACTGAGGGGTATATGTTTACGGTGGATAGTGCCAATTCGTTTGACATGGGCGAAGCTGCAGGGCGATTCGCCTATATCGAAGATGCTGATGGCACATTGATAGAATTTGTAGAAACACATAAAGTACCCATTATGAAAAAATTAGGTTGGTATTTGAATCTTAAAAATAGAAATCCTGAAAAATCATTGCCCAAGTGGATGCTGATGGCAATGGGTTTGAATAGGGTAAAAGACTAAAACTGGATGAAATTTAGATATTATCTTTTATTAGCCGTTTTGAGTTATTGGTTAGGCTCTACTCTTATAGGAAATAAGCACGAAGGAAAATATCTGACTTCCGATGGTGAAGGATACTATATGTATCTTCCTGCACTTTTTATTTATGGTACTTTTGAAAACTATCCAACTCAAACGCCAGCGGAATACCATTTTTATCCCAATACTAAAAAAATTGCGACCCGTTTTACGTATGGTGTTGCGCTCATGGAAGCTCCTTTTTTTGCTGTTGCACAATTATCCCGCAAAATTCAAGGTTTACCTATTGACGTCCCTTATGCCAATGATATATCCGTTGCTTTACTCTTTGCGGGCTGTTTTTACACGGCTTTGGGTTTATATTATTTGGATAAAGTGCTGAGTCGTTATTTTAAAAATCGGAAAACCGTTCTTTTTACTTTAATAACGCTCTACTTTGGCACTAATTTGATGTTTTATGCCGTGCGCGACCCTACTATGAGCCATGCTTATACATTTTGTTTAGTCGCTTTACTTTTGTATTACCTTCCATCATTTTATGCTAACCCCCTGTCTGCCGACAAGGCAGGCTCAGTATTCAGAGCTTTAAGAATCGGTTTTTTACTCGGATTAATCACTTTGATACGTCCGACCAATATCCTTTTTATAGGTTTTGCCTTATTTTATGATGCTTTTACTATTGAAAAGGTGAAAGAGCGTTTATCATGGTTTTTAAAAAATATTAAAACGGTCTGGTTGATTCCGTTGATGATTTTTTTAACAGCCATTCCTCAAATGATGTATTGGCATTATCTATCGGGCAAATGGATAGTGAATATTTATGAGGTCATTCATGAACAAACTTTCAAATGGGCTGACCCTCAGTTTTATAAAATATTTTTTCACCCCTGCAATGGTTTTTTATTGTACACACCTTTGATGGCATTTTCAATCATAGGGGTAGCACAATTGGCTTTTAAAAATGAAATGAATGGGCGATTAATATTGATTTCGCTTTTAATAATGACCTATGTTTTTGCAAGTTGGTGTATGTGGTGGTTTGGTCATGCTTATGGTTATCGCTCTTTTATTGATTATTACCCCCTTTTTGCTATTGGTTTGGCATTCTACATTGATAAAATATTGAAAAGCCCTTTTTTATGGTTAAGAATGGGGAATATTGCTATTTTTTGTATCCTCATTTTTATCAATTTCCGCTTGACTATTTACCCTGCCTATTGGCAAGTAGAGCCTGATGGAAGCCGCATTGAAGATTTGTATCGAGCCATTAATTGGGTATTTGATATATCTAAATGGAGTTAGAGTTGGTTACAGGTTTAAATAAAAAAGAAGCCTGTGAGATTGTCTCACAGGCTTTTATTTTTTATCCTAAACGGATTTCGTCTTCGTGATCATCAAAAAATTTGTACACATTTAGCGGATATTCCGGTTCGGGAACGATAGATATCCATCTTTGATATTTCAAATACCATCTCCATGTCTTTTTGATAAAATCTTTTTGTAGATAAGCTTCTACAAAAGGGTGAACATGAAGGAATAGTTTGCCTTTTGGGCGCGACCGTAAGATAAACTCAAGGTCTCTATCAATATCATCTGTGAGTAAAACTGTCGGTTGAACTTTTCCTGAGCCATTGCAAGCAGGGCATAATTCAGCCGTATTGATTTTGAGTTCAGGTCTTACACGCTGACGTGTAATCTGCATTAAACCAAATTTACTGAGGGGTAGTATCGTATGCTGTGCCCTATCTTTGACCATAAAATCCTTCATGACATTTTGAAGTTCTTTTTTATGCTCAGGGTCTTTCATATCAATGAAATCTACAACAATAAGACCGCCCAAGTCTCGTAAACGCAATTGTCTTGCAATTTCTTCTGCTGCCTCTACATTGACAGCTAAAATGGCATCATCACTGGATTGTGAACCAACTTTATGGCCACTATTGACATCTATGACGTGCATCGCTTCAGTGTGTTCGATTATCAAATAAGCACCGCTTGACATTGTAGCTGCTTTCCCGAAAGAAGCTTTAATCTGGCGATGAACTCCATGATGATCAAAAATGTGTTTTGCGCCTTTGTATTGCTGAACAATTTTTATTTGGTCAGGTGCAAAGCCTGCGAGAAAGTTTTTAATGCTTTCATAAGTATCTTTATCATCGGCGATGACACGCGTAAAAGTGTCATTCAATAAATCACGTAAGATACTCGTTGTTTTGTCAAGCTCACTTAAGAGCTTTGCAGGTGGTGTGGCCTGCTTAAGTTGCAAAAATATTTTCTCCCACTTTGTGGTCATTTGCAACATTTCTTCGTGTAATTCAGCCGTTTTTTTTCCTTCGGCAGCTGTACGAACAATTACACCAAAGTTTTTCGGTTTAATACTCTCCGCGATGTTTTGAAGTCGTTTTCGCTCTTCCGCGCTTGAAATCTTCTTCGATACTGCTATCACATCTGTGAAAGGCGTCAGTACTAAAAAACGACCTGGGATAGTGATTTCACAACTCAGGCGCGGTCCTTTTGTACCGATAGGTTCTTTCAGAATTTGTACCAGCATGTGTTGGCGCTTAGCCAATACTTGGTCAACTTTGCCATTTTTGTTGATATCTGGCTCAATTCTGAAATTGTCGAGATTAGCGGTGTTATAACTATTGGCAAGAACACCATCTGTGTATTTTAGGACATTCTTTAGCTTAGGTCCCATATCGGTATAATGCAAGAAAGCATCTTTCTTATGGCCGATATCCACAAATGCAGCGTTCAAACCCGGCATTAACTTTCTGATTTTACCTATGAAGATATCTCCAACAGCAAAATCATTGCTAATTTCTTCGTGATGCAGTTCGACTAATTTTCCGTCTTCTAAAAGTGCGATTTCAACCTCAGTGGGCGTCGAGTGGATAATGAGTTCTTTTTCCACAGCGAAACTACTGGTTAGCGATGAGACTATTGTTTTTCAACAAGGGCAGGTTGGAGGGAGGTAATATACATTGAGTTCAGAGCGCAGAATCTAAGAAATACCTAATAATTGGCTTTATTTTGAAATAAAATCGGTATTCAAAAAATCTGGTATGAGGAAGTTATTTTTAAGATTTGACAAAGATCATGGGATGGCTTTCTGGCAAATAGAAGGTAATTGGGTAAAAGAGTCAAATCTATATTATTTTGTATTGCTTAATTCAGACAAGTTCCCCAAATATCTTTTTTTGGTTTTGAGGTAAATCGGAAAAAAAAGGGAACTAGCCTAAAATGCAACACATCCCTCAGGGTAATCAAAAATTAAAAAAGGTGACGAAATGTATTTCATACACAATATGAAATCAATAATAATTTGGTCAAATTTTCAACTTTCAATCAAGAAGAAGCGGCTTTAAAATATTTTAATTAATCAAGAAAATGTATAGTTTTCAAACAACAAAGAAGGTTTTTCGCTGTTTTTATTACCATGAAAGGAAAGCCGAAAGAATTAAAATTCTTCCGACATTCCTCCAAATCTCTTTTGATTTAGCCACAAAATCTCTGACTTTTAGATAAATACACCTCGAGTTAGCAACAATGCCTGTATTGTCAATACTCATCAGGTTAAAAAATCAGATTACTTCTTCTTCTTGTGACGATTCTTACGCAATCTTTTTTTACGCTTGTGCGTCGCTATTTTATGACGCTTCCGTTTTTTTCCACAAGGCATGTGATATATCTTTTAATGATTGAAAAAATTTTATATCGCCAAACACATTTAAGTGATATTTAAAATGTGTTATCAGCATTTTCAAAATGAGGTGCAAAGGTAAAAATAAAAAATGATATTTTTCAGACAAATCACTGTTTGTGTTAAAAAATCACTTTTATCAGAGAAAAGTAAGAGCTTTAATTAGTTATTACATCTCTTTTCCAGTTCAGAAGCCTTTGCGTTCTGTGTCTCCCTGTAAGCATCCGCTAATAAACAGATAGCTTTTTTATTTTCGGGTTCTGATGTCAATACCTTTTCTAGTCGTGCAATAGCTTTATCATATTGCCCCGTTTTGATAGCAAGTCGAGCTAATTGTACATTTACAGGCACATTATCAGGGTTTTCTTTATCCAACTCGCGTAGTAATAAGATGCCTTTCATCGGGTTATCCTGAGGTGGATTTTCGGTATAGCACAAAGCCAAGTTAATTTTGTGCTCAATTTTTTTAGGATTGAGGGATACGGCATTCTGAAAAGCATTGACTGCTTTTTGAGTACAAAAATCCCGCATAGCTTTATCCGTGTTTTGGGCAATTGCCAAATAGTAATTAGCGCCCGCAATACTCCACGATTCTTCCGTTTTTTCTACATCCGCAATCTTTTCTGCGTACCAAGCAGCTATCTCGTCGTGTTGCGCGTTGTGCCAAGCCGATGAAAGTTGCTTCAATACTGAGGGGTCTTTAGAATCTTTATTGGATTCAAATGCCATTATCTTTGATTTCTGTGATGCATCTAAAGTAGCAAGAGTGGATTCAATATGGCTTTTAATATCAAGAGCCTCGGTAGTGAGCGCACGGGATTGATCAATTGCTTTCTGTTCTTTAGTCTGAGTTCCACAGCCAAAATACAGGGTAAAAAATAAAGCCACTGCTGCGCCGACAACTAAAAGTTGCTGTCTATTCATATTATTTAAAGCTTATTTTGATGAACGATTTTACAAATTAATTTACAATTTTTGAATCGCAAAGCTACGAATTTGTAATAAGGAATGAGTTAAAAATAAAATTACATTCTTTTGAATGTGGATAAAATTAAATAACGTTCAATTTTCAAGGTCGCCCCCATACCCCCGAAGGGGGATTACACCTCAAAAGGTGACAATTTTATCCTTTTTATACTGTAATCCCCCTTCGGGGGTATGGGGGCAAGCTTGAAATAACACACCTTTTAAAAATACGTAACAATGTAAGTTTATTAATTTTACATTCCTAAGGAATATCAAAATAATGGCATAAAAAGGAAAGTTATACTTCCATCCTTTCTGAGGTACCCTCTAAAAATAAATATTGGGATACTGAAATACAAAATATTCCAATATCCCAATAAATGCCCAATCCGAGTATTTTATTCTTCGCCCTTTATTTCGTCTGGCAAAGAAGTTACCTTGCTTTTCACATGCTCAGTGAATACTTTCGCTGGCTTGAAAGCAGGGATGTAATGCTCAGGAATCTGAACAGTTTTACCGCGTTTGATATTACGACCAGTTTTAGCCGCACGGCGTTTGATGATGAAAGACCCAAATCCACGAATATAAACATTCTCTCCATTACCCATTGTATCACGTACTTCATTGAAGAACGTTTCAAGCGTTACCAATACATCTACTTTGGCGAGTCCGGTTTTTTCAGAAATGGCTGTTACGATATCAGCTTTTCTCATTATAAATTGATTTTGAATAAATTATAAATTTTAGTTCAGTATCTTTTTCGCTTTGTCAAAAGTGGCGCAAATTTCTATTTTTTATTCTGAAATAAAAAAATATTTCATGTACTTTTTTCAAAAAAAATGTTCAAAAAAATTAATTTACAATGATTTACATATTTGAAAATTAATACTTTATATGACCTTGACAAATTTTAAGCCAAATTATATGACTTCTTAATATTATTTCAGTTTATTTGCTTGTGAAAATAAGCATAAATACAAAACAGCAATTGTAGGCAACCAATGCATACAAATACTATTTTTAATCACTTCGTTAAATATTTTGGTGTAAAAAAATGCCAAACTAATGGCTTAAAGTGTCTCACATATAAAAAGCAGGACGAAAATACGTTTATTTAGTTGATAATCAATACTTTATGCAGTTTTTTTTATTTTTTTATTTCACCCATAAATACTTGTATTAAAATTATATATTCATAACACTTACATACCTTTTATTATCTTTGCGCTTCATTTATCTAAAAATTAGTGATATGCTGCTTTCAATGACAGGTTATGGGCGTGCAACAAGTACTTTTTCAGACAAGAGTATTACCATAGAAGTGCGTGCTTTAAATTCAAAAATGACAGATATTCGTTTCAAGATGCCTTTTAATTATAAAGAAAAGGAGATTGAATTGCGCCGAATCCTGACCGAGCAAGCCGAACGTGGCAAAATTGATGTGAGTATCAATATCCGATCTTTATCTGGAGAGGATGATTACGCCTTGAATCATGAGCTTTTTAAGAAATATTATAAAGAATTAAAAGGACTAACAGCGGAGCTAAACATGCCTGCTGATGACCTTTTATCTGCTATATTGAGGTTGCCTAATATTGTAGGCACTGATGAAGAGGGTGTACAAGATGACGAGTGGGAAATTTCTCATAAAACCTTATTGGAAGCTCTTGAAGATTTCAAAAAGTTCCGTCTTACTGAGGGGGGAGCAATGGAGAGAGATTTGCATGACAGAATCGCTAATATCCTTCAACTTTTACAAGATATTGTACCGCATGAGAAGGAGAGAATCGTAAAGCTTCGCCAACGCCTTCGCCAAAACCTTGATGAGTTTTTAGGAAAAGAAAACATTGATGAAAACCGTTTTGAGCAAGAGGTTTTGTTTTATCTTGAAAAAATTGATGTGACAGAGGAAAAGGTGCGATTGGAACAACATTGCCGCTATTTTGTTGATACACTAAAAGATAAAAAGAACACTTCAAAAGGACGTACTCTTAACTTCATTACTCAAGAAATTGGTCGTGAAATCAATACTTTAGGCTCAAAGGCTTACTCTTCAGATATTCAACATTTGGTAGTACAAATGAAGGATGAGCTTGAAAAAATCAAAGAATTGGTAGCAAACCTTGTTTAATAAGTAAAATGAGTAGCAAAATACGTTTAAGAACTACCTAATCTCAATACTCGGCGAAGAGTAAAATTGTTTTGTATTATTATGAATAAGTTAATCATAGTAACAGCTCCATCGGGAGCTGGAAAGACCACTATCGTACATCATCTATTGGAGCAATTTGGTGAGCTGGCATTTTCTGTGTCTGCCACCAATAGAGGAAAAAGAGTGCATGAAGAAGAGGGAGAAGACTATTATTTCTTATCCACTCCTGAGTTTAAAAGACTGGTTGCCGAGGGTGCTTTTTTGGAGTACGAAGAGGTTTATGACAATCAATATTACGGTACTTTAAAAAAGGAAATTGAGAGATTGTGGTCACTTGGTAAATGTATCATTTTTGATGTGGATGTAAAAGGAGCGACGAATATTAAAAATGCTTATCCTGATGAGTCGTTGTCTATCTTTATCAAGCCGCCTTCTAAAGAAATATTGTTTGAAAGGCTTAAAAATAGAAAAACAGAGACGCCTGAAAGCCTTAAAAAACGTATTCAAAGAGCCGCTGAGGAGTTGACTTATGAAAATAAGTTTGATAAAGTAGTATTGAACGACGATTTGAGCAAAGCATTGATACACGCAGAAGAGTTGGTCAATGATTTTTTAAAGAAATGATAATTTTAAAATCCTCTTTTGTATATTCGCCCATACGCTTAAGGGATTGAACAATCGTATTTTTTATCTGTTTTGCTGATATTATTTCACTCTCTTTCAAATTATTAAAATGGGAGCATTGGAAACCATTGTCACAAATGGTATTAAAGTAAGTGTTGAAACGTTTTACCAAGAGGAACATAGCAATCCGATTGGTATGAAGTACGTCTTTGCTTATCGAATCACCATAGAAAATATGAGTAAGCATACCGTACAGTTAATGAGGCGACATTGGTATATTACGGAGGCAAATGGTACTACATCGGAGGTAGAGGGTGAAGGAGTGATAGGAGAAAAACCTATTTTGAAGTCAGGTGAACTTCATCAATATGTTTCTTGGACGCACTTGTCCACAGAAATTGGTAAAATGTCAGGCACTTATTTATTCGTACGGCAAAAAGACGGTGAGACATTCAAAGCCAAAATTCCAGAGTTTCAATTAACCGTTCCATTTAAAATGAATTAATACTGCTTATAAATTATTAAAATATCCGTTTTTACTGAGGGGTATCGTTGCAAAAACGATACCCCTCAGTAATTTATCAAACGAGTTATGTATTTGGGCTAATTTCAATGGTGAAGTACATTTTTTAGCTATTTTCACAATGAGTAGGCGATTATTTTAGCCCAACTAATTATTTAAATTTAAAACCAAAGTCATAATGAGAAAAATCATACTTTTTACGCTTTTTTTTGGAAGTATTTCACTTTTTGCTCAAAAGAAGTCCCTTTCCTATTATTTACCTGATAACATTGTTTACGATAAAAACATCCCCACACCCGAAGACTTCTTTGGTTTTCAAATTGGAGAACAGCACGTCAGTCATGACCAATTAGTGTCGTACATGCGCGAATTAGATAGACTTTCCGACAGGATTACTTCTAAAACGCTTGGCAGAACGCATGAAAATCGGATAGTTATGACGCTAACGATTACTTCGCCAGAGAATCAGCGCAATATTGATAAAATTCGAGAAGACCATGTGAAATTGACTGACCCCTCAGTATCGGGCAGTTTAGAAACGGCGAATATGCCCATAGTGGTCTATCAAGGTCATTCCATCCACGGAAATGAGCCAAGTGGGGCGAATGCAGGTATTTTAGCGGCGTATTATTGGGCAGCCGCGCAAGGCACAGAGGTGGATGAAACGCTGAAAAATATCGTTATTTTGTTCGACCCTTCGTTCAATCCCGATGGGATGCAGCGTTTCAGCCAATGGGTAAATATGCACCGTTCTAAAAATTTGGTATCTGACCCAGCCAGCCGTGAATTCAGCGAAGTTTGGCCTTATGGTCGCACCAATCACTATTGGTTTGATTTGAATAGAGATTGGCTCGTAGCACAACAGCCCGAATCTCAAGTCCGTTTGGCATTTTTTCATCAATGGAAGCCCAATATTTTGACTGACCATCATGAAATGGGCAGCAATGGCACTTTCTTTTTTATGCCAGGCGAACCCACGCGTGTCAACCCTTTTACGCCTAAAAAAAATCAAGAATTGACTGGTAAAATTGCTCAATTCCACGCAAAAGCCCTCAATAAAATAGGCTCATTATATTACACTAAACAGGGTTTTGATGATTTTTACTACGGAAAAGGCTCTACTTATCCCGATATCAATGGTTCGATAGGCATTTTATTTGAGCAGGCGAGTTCACGCGGGCATTTGCAGCGCACCACTAATGGCTTATTGAGTTTTCCTTTCACGATTCGCAATCAATTAACTGCTTCGTTTTCAACTATTGAAGCAGCTAAAAACCTGCGCGTCGAAATTCTAAATTATCAAAAGGAGTTTTATAAAAATGCTAAAGACGAAGCGGCTAAAGACACTCGAAAAGGATATGTTTTTGGCGATAAGTATGATAAATCACGCCTTTTTAAATTTATTGAAATATTGAAACGCAATCAGATAAAAGTATATGAATTAGCTCAAAATACACAAGGCTTTGAAAAAGGCTCGGCTTATGTAGTGCCGACTGAACAGCAACAATATAAACTCATCAAGGCGTCTTTTGAGCGATATACTGAGGGGTCGAATGGATTTTTTACGGATTCCATTTTTTACGATATTTCATCATGGACTCTACCAACCGCTTTTGGTTTGGATTTCAAAGCGCTTGATGGCACTTTAAATAATGTTTTAGGAAAGGAAGTAGTGGATTTAGCATTTCCGAGCGGTGAAATTTTAGGTGGACAAAGCACTTATGGTTATGCCTTTGCATTTGATGATTATTACGCGCCACTTTTATTGAATGCCCTTTTACAGGAAAATATTTTAGTAAAAGTATTGACCGACCCGTCGAAAATTGATGTGAATACTGAGGGGGGGAAGAAATTTGACTATGGAACAATCGTTATTCCCATTCAAAATCAATCAAAATCTTCGGATGCCATTTTTAATTTGATACAAGCCACGGTTAAAAAGACGGGTGTTTCGGTTTATTCCTTAAAAACAGGGCTTGCTACTGAGGGGGTAGATTTGGGTGGTCCATCAGCGGTAACACTCAAAAAGCCGAATGTAGCAATGTTGGTGGGTGACGGTGTTACGAACAATGATGCAGGTGAAATTTGGCATTTATTGGATACTCGATATGATATGCAATTGACGATGATTGATGCCGCTAATTTAAGTCGTTATAATTTAAGCAGTTATTCAAGCATTATTTTAGTGGATGGCACTTATTCTGCTTCGATTGCGGCTAAATTAAAAGAATATACGGCGGCAGGAGGCGTATTAATTGCCTTTGGGCGCGCCACTAAGTATTTAAAAGCCAATGAATTAGCCAATATAGAGTTTAAAACTGTTAAAAAAGAGATAAAAACGAGTCGTCGCCCCTACGCAAAGTTAGAAAGTGACGAAGGCTCGGCGGTAATTGGTGGGGCTATCTTTGAAGCAGATGCGGATTTGTCTCACCCTCTTTTATATGGTTATCATTCTCCTAAAATAGCAGTTTTTAGAGCAGATTCGATGTTTATGGAGTTACCGCAAAATGCTTATGCTGCGCCTTTGGTTTACACTTCCAATCCTTTGGCAAGTGGCTATCTGAAATCGAAATGGAATGATGCGATAAAAAACACGCCTTCAATTGTGGTTTCTCAAATCGGTTCAGGGCGTTCTATTTGCATGATTGATAATCCCAACTTCAGAGCTTTTTGGTACGGAACAAATAAAATAATGGCAAATATGCTCTTTTTTGGAAGTATTATCCAATCGGGTTCGGCGGAAGCTGCGAAGGTGAGTAAAGAGTAAAAAACTTATTTCACAGAGTTAAAAGAGAAAAGGCACAGAGTTGTACAGAGATTAATCTCTATGCAACTCTGTGCCTTTTCTCTTTTAACTCTGTGAAAGATACAATAATAACTTTTAAAACTCCGCATTACCGGGGTAGCGAGGGAAAGGAATTACATCTCTGATATTGCCCATACCCGTTACAAAAAGCATCATGCGCTCAAATCCTAAGCCGAAACCGGCGTGCGGACAAGTACCAAAACGGCGGGTATCTAAGAACCAATACATCTCTTTTTCTGGAATGTGCATCTCTGCCATGCGTTGTGTTAATTTATCCAAACGCTCTTCACGTTGTGAACCACCGATGATTTCACCAACATAAGGGAACAACACGTCCATTGCTGCTACGGTTCTGCCATCATCGTTCTGACGCATATAGAATGCCTTGATGTCTTTTGGATAGTTAATCAAAATGACTGGTTTTTTAAAATGCTTTTCAACCAAATAGCGTTCATGCTCTTTTTGCAAGTCAATACCCCATTCAACGGGGAATTTGAACTGCCCTTTTTGGTATGGCTTGGATTTCATCAAAATTTCTACTGCCTCTGTATAATCCAATCTTTCAAATGGATTAGCGAGTACAAACTCTAATTTTTGAATCAAACCCATCTCTTGTCTATCTGCTTGAGGTTTTTGTTTTTCTTCTTCTTCAAGGCGGCTCGCGAGGAAATCGAGGTCTTCACGACAATTTTCAAGGGCGTATTGAATACAATATTTTAACATGGCTTCCGCCAAGTCCATATTATCTGTCAAATCAGCAAAAGCAACTTCTGGCTCAATCATCCAAAATTCCGCTAAGTGATAAGGTGTATTGGAGTTTTCAGCACGGAAAGTGGGGCCAAAAGTATATATTTTACTCAAAGCCATTGCAAATAACTCCCCTTCCAACTGACCCGATACGGTCAAATTAGTGGAGCGACCAAAGAAGTCCTGCTTGTAATCCACATCACCCCCCTCAGTAAGAGGCGGATTTTTAGGGTCAAAAGTGGTTACGTGAAACATTTCACCAGCACCCTCTGCGTCACTCGCTGTGACGATAGGCGCATGGAGATAAAAATAACCATTATCATTAAAAAACTTATGAATCGCAAATGCCAAAGCATGGCGAATACGGAAAACCGCCCCAAAAGTATTTGTGCGAGGACGTAAATGAGCGATTTCACGGAGAAATTCCAAGCTATGTTTCTTCGGTTGGAGTGGATATACTGAGGGGTCAGAATCACCAAATATTTCAACGGTATCAGCAATGACCTCTACCGTTTGTCCTTTCCCTTGCGAAGCCACCAATTGACCTTCAAAACATACTGCTGCACCAACAGTAATGCGTTTGAGGGTGTTAGCATCAGTCGTTTCGGGGTTTACAACTACTTGCAAAGTGGCCAAAGATGAGCCATCATTCAAAGCTACAAACTGGCTGTTGCGAAAAGTACGCACCCAACCCATCACAGTCACCTTTGTATCAACGGCTATTTTACCTTTCAAAATGGCGCCTATTTCGGTTCTTTTTTTCATATATGGATATTGAAAATTTTAAAAACTTGCATTTTAAAATATTAAACGCAAGGATTTCCCATTGTTCTCTATTTTATAATGTTTTTATCTGAATTTTTGAAGGCGCAAAATTAGGGAAAACTATACTTAAAAGCATGACAAGATGTAAATAGTTGCATTTTTTTTATCTTGCATGAGTTGAAATTTGTAAAAAAGGCTGGTACATCAGTGATTGAAACAGAAAAAAGCCACTCCGAACAGAATCGAGAGCGGCTTTTTAACATCTAAAAAGTATATTTTAAAAACTACTTATTAGATAGGTTTTGCTTTCACAGATACGACACTTTTTGGTGTGGCTACTGGCTTAACTGGCGCTGTTGGTGAAGATGCTTTGTAGATTTCACCAGATTTCTTTTTCACAATAGCAGCAACTTTGTTGGCTTTTAATGTGCGAATAGCAGCATCTGCGCCTCCTTTAAATTTGTAATATCCAGCCACAGTATAAGTGTTTGCTGAATTTTCCATTTTCACAGCTTCCGAATGGCTAAAGCCAATCTTCTTCAATTTAGCAACCAATGCTTCAGCGTTGTCTTTGCTTGCAAAAGAACCCGCGATAACCATAAATTCTCCAGCGGTTTCACCGTCATCGAATTTAACTTTAGCAGGGGCTGATTTGGATGCGGGGCTTTTAACACCCTTTGAAGTGACAGTTGGTTTCTTTTCAGAAGAAGCGATACCATCATCTGGCCCAGTGCTTTTGCTTGATTTAATGCCATCTTCAATTGTAACTTCTTTTACTTCAGAAGCAGCAGACTTCTTGTCGTAAGAAGATACTGAAGGCTCAGAGATAGAACCTTTTGAAAGCAAATCGCCATCCACAGAGCTTTTGATAGAATCCATGGAAAGTGCAGCAGTAGAACTGCCCGCAATACTGCCAAGAGTATCCACATAACCACCTAAAGTGGATGTGCTTTCAACGCTCGGATTAAGCTTCTGCTTCCTTTTGCTTGACTGATAAACAAGGTAAACGAGTGCGCCAACTACTGCCAAAACTGCAGCATAAGTGAGATTTCTAAACGAATTAGGTCCCATAGTGTGTGCTTGATTTTAATGTAAAAAAATAATGTTTCATCCATTGGGAATATTCCCATACTGTTTCAAGTAGCTAAGTTAAGGACTTTTTTTAAATTATTGAAATTCAATCTATTATTGTGTTAAATTTTTAACAACTTAATTGTAAAAATGCACCTTTTAAGGTATAAAGCCGAGATTTTTTGAAAAATCTATGAGCATTTTCCTTCTTCTCAATAGTAATAATTCACTATTTATATACATTATATTTTAGATGTAAAAACGATTGATTTTTTTTAGTCGTCTCACCTTATTTTGAGGTGGTGAAATTTAGATTTTATATTCATTTTAAGAAAAATACAGTTCATGCCACCAAAACGACCGTTCACAATTTATGCTTTGTTATTGAAATGCATTTGAAAGATTTTTGTAGGGTAAAATTTTAGAATGCTTCAAGTAATCCACGTTTTATAACTACTAAATTTTTTAAAATGAAAACCACCCGACTCTTATTGGCTTTAATCTTCATGGTTCATGGAGTTCAGTCATTCGCTCAAATTAGCCAAACTCTCAAAGGCTCTATCATTGATAAGCAAAGTGAATCTCCCTTGGTGGGAGCTGCTGTTCAAGTTTTAGGCATCAACCCTGTATTGGGTTCGGTGGCTGATGAAAATGGTAATTTTGAAATTAAAAATGTGCCTACAGGACGCCACACGATTCAAGTGACTTTTATTGGTTACAATCCTGCAACCATTCCAAACATAGTCGTCAATGCAGGTAAAGAAACAATTTTAAACCTTTCCCTCGAAGAATCGGTCACTAAATTGGATGCAGTGGTAGTGAGCGGCAAAGCAGAAAAAACGGCTACAAATAATGAATTGGCCACTATTTCTGCGCGACAATTCAACGTGGAGGAAGTGCAACGCTTCTCAGGCGGGCGCAATGATGTATCTCGCTTGGTTGCCAATTTTGCTGGCGTTGCCGTGGCGAATGATTCCCGCAATGACATCGTGATTAGAGGTAATTCTCCATCGGGCGTTTTATGGCGTTTGGAAGGTATTCCGATTCCCAATCCGAACCATTATTCTACTTTAGGTGCAACAGGCGGTCCCGTTTCGGCATTGAATCCGAATATGATTCGCAATTCTGATTTTTTAACTTCAGCATTTCCGTCGGAATATGGCAATGCTACGGCGGGCGTTTTTGATATTGGCTTACGAACAGGTAACAGAGAAAAATATGAATTCAC
>JANPHO010000515.1:0-15307 GCA_031424515.1 Saprospiraceae bacterium | reverse complement strand
ACCAAAAGTCGCTACACGGTCACTCACATACTCCACACGATACTCTTCAGGCACAACGCCGCCCTCTTGCGATTGCTGATGATTGCGGTTAAAACACGTTGCAATGAGTTGGTCACGAGTCGGATTGGGCAATAAATCACCCGCCAGTTGCCAAGTTGTGAATTTATCAAACGATAAATTTTGATTAAAAGCCCTAATAACCCAATCACGATACGGGTAAGTATTCCGCATCCCGTCGTCTTGGTAGCCATGCGAATCGGCATACCGTGCTACATCGAGCCACTCTAAAGCCATGCGTTCGCCATAATGTGGCGAAGCCAAAAGGCGATCAACCAAACGCTCATAAGCCGTTGGCGATGAATCATTTACAAACGCTCTAACTTCTTCAACTGTTGGCGGCAAGCCAATTAAATCCAAAGACAAGCGGCGAATGATGGTCTCTTTTGTTGCTTCGGCATTGGGTTTTAAACCACGTTCTTCCAATTTTTGAAGAATAAAATGGTCAATCGCATTTTTCACCCACGCCTTACTTTGCACATCAGGCAAAGGATATTTGAAAGGCGGTATAAACGCCCAATGTTCTTGATATTCTGCACCTTCTTCAATCCATTGAACCAACAATTTTTTCTCGGCATCCGTTAATTTCAAATTCGATTTTGGTGAAGGCATCATCTCATGCGGGTCGTCGGTCATAATGCGTTTGACCAGCTCACTTTCATTGGGCTTGAACGGTACAATTGCCCGTTTACCCGATTTCAAAACAGCAATTGCTGCTTCAAAAAACGTGAGTTGCAGCCCAGCTTCCACTTTGTTTTTATCGGGTCCATGACATTTGAAGCATCTATCCGCTAAAATCGGCTTGATTTGGCTGTTGAAATTTACTTTTTTAGGAGGTTGTGGAGGGGAAGAACTTTCCAAAAGTTTGAAACTTTTGGAAAGTTGATTCACCTTTTTACCCCCCTCAGTATTTGGAGCAGTTTGAGGCTTGTTTTCAGTAAAAAACACCGCTTTTGTGAGAAAAAAAAGAAGAAAAGCGGTTATATTGAATAGCTTTATTGGCTGTTTCATTTCCATTTTTTTTAATAAAATTTAAGCTAAAACCGATTTCACCACCTTACCCGCCACATCCGTCAAACGATAGCGTCTGCCCTGCGTTTTAAACGTAAAACGTTCATGGTCAATGCCCATTAAGTGCATCACAGTTGCTTGATAATCGTGAATATGAACGGGGTCTTTGATGATATTGTAGCCAAAATCGTCGGTTTCACCATAAGTATAACCCTTTTTCACCCCCGCCCCTGCCATCCAAATCGAATAACAACGCGGGTGGTGGTCACGTCCGTAATTGTCAAGGGTGAGTTTACCTTGCGAATAACAACCACGTCCAAACTCGCCGCCCCACACCACGAGCGTATCTTCGAGCAAGCCCCGCTGTTTGAGGTCGAGTATTAAAGCTGCCGAAGGTTGGTCAACATCTTTAGCCAATTTTGAAATTTCAGAAGGCAGATTACTGTGTTGATCCCAACCTTGATGATAGAGTTGCACAAAACGCACATCGTTTTCAATCAATTTCCTCGCTAAAAGGCAATTTGCGGCATAAGTCCCTGGTTTTCGAGCATTTTGTCCATAAAGCTCAAAAACCGAATCGGGTTCTTTGCTCACATCGAGGGTTTCAGGAACAGAGGTTTGCATCCGATACGCCATTTCATATTGGGCAATTTTACCGTTGAGGTCGTCGTCAAGGGTTTGTTCTATTTCTAATTTGTGCAGTTTTGACAAGGCATCGAGCATATCGCGGCGCGAGACTTTATCCAACCCTTTTGGGTCATTGAGGTACAAAATCGGGTCGTTGCCAGAGCGAAACAACACGCCTTGATGCTCGGATGGTAAAAAAGCATTGTTCCACAATTTGGTATAAAGAGGTTGGTCAAAGCTATTTGAACGCGACAACAAAACACAAAACGAAGGTAAATTCTTGTTTTCAGAACCCAAACCATAGCTAATCCAAGAGCCAAAACTCGGTCGTGCGCCTTGTTGGCTGCCTGTTTGGATAAACGTGGCGGCGGGGTCGTGGTTAATCGCTTCGGTATGCATGGTTTTGATGACGCACATTTCATCGGCAATTTGTTGATGATACGGCAATACATCGCTCAACCAAATTCGACCTTTTCCGTATTGGGCAAAATTAAATTTGCTACCTGCCAAAGGAAAAGATTTCTGATGCGCAGTCATGCCCGTCACCCGCTGCTCACCACGTACTGAGGGGGGTAACTCTTGACCGAACATTTCTTTCAGTTTCGGTTTATAATCGAATAAATCCAATTGCGAGGGTGCGCCGCTTTGGAACAGATAAATAATCCGCTTTGCTTTCGGAGCAAAATGGGGCAATTCTGGTTCATTGGATATAAAATTTTCACCATTTATCAAGCCGCCTAATGCCGTTGCGCCAAGCCCTAAAACACTGCCCGAAAGGAAGTTTCGGCGGTTCATTTTATGGTTATATTCTTCAAAAATGTTCATTTCTTCAAAAATTTAACTTATAAAAATTAAAGAATATTTTTATTTACACATAGTCACATAGGGCACATAGCTTTTTCTTTTGTCATCCTGTAAGGAACTAAAAACTATGTGTCCTATGTGTCTATGTGTTAATTAAACCCGCGTCAACTTCACAGGCGGCGTATGATTGGCATTCCATTGACACACATAAACGCTTTTATCTTCATCTATGCACACATCATGTCCATGTTGAAAAACGGGATTTGCCATTTGGAAAGTTTGTTGCAAAATACCGTCTTTATACTGAGGGGTCTCGCCACCAGGGCTTGAGACGACTTTGTTGTCTTTATCCAAAATGGTAATAAAACCTGTATTCGCATTGCGTTTGCCTGCCGTATCTTTTGACCAACAAACCCCTGCGTACAAATTTTCGCCATTGATAACAGGGCGACAAACGTACATCCCTGGCAAATCAATGCGCTTGATAAACTTGCCATCTAAACTAAAAACCTTAAAACAGTTCTCTTCACGCGAAGTACAAATCAGCGTTGGATTACTTTTATCGCGGGTATCCACAACCACACCATGCGCGTTTATGAGATTATGTTCCTTGTTTTCATTGTTTCGACCGCCAAAATGACGGATATATTGCCCCTTTGTGTTGTAAAGGATGATATAATCCGAGCCGTAACCATCGGCGACATAAATATCGCCATTTGGTGCAACGGCTGTTTCAGTTGGTTGAAATTTTTCAGTATCTTTATAAATGCCAATCGTGCGAGGATGCCCGATGGTGAAAATGATGCGTCCATTGACATCCGTTTTCACAACTTGCCCCGCTTGAGCGATAGTTTTACCTGTTCGGTCTTGCGCATAACCACAATCCACGATGAACAGAAAGTCTTCTTCGCCTTCTTTTGAAAGCGTCAAACCATGCCCACCACCATAAGCCGTTCCCCAATAATCGAGCAGTTTGCCCGATTTGTCAAAAATCATAATATTGTTATGTGTGTGATCGCCAATCATAATCAGTCGCCCCTTGCTGTCTTGCACCATTTCGTGACAATTGATGAGCGGATAGCTGTTCGCACCGATTTTAGCCCAATTTTTATCTACTTTGTAAGTAAAACCGTTGTGTCCGATGATAGTATCGGCAGGTTTAGCTTTTTTATTTAATATAGAAAAGGCAAAACTCGGCGTTGCCAAAGCTGCGGCGGAGGCGATTGCTGTACTTTGGATAAAGTTTCTTCTTGTTGTCATTCTATAAAATTTATTAAAATGTGTAAAAAAGGGCCATTCTGAATTCTCACTTGTCACTTTTTACTTTATTTGTATCAGGTTTGGCAAATTGAAAACCGCCCGTATCAACTTGAACATTCGGCAAAGCTTTCTTTAACTGTTCAATTCCTGTTGCTGTGGTTTTTGTTTGCCATAAATATACAACCTTTAAATTAGGACATTTTACCAACTCCAACAAGCCTTTATCCGTGATATTTGTGCCGTATAAATTGATTTGTTCGAGATTCGGTAGGTCTTTCAAATGCACCAAGGCGGCGTCTGTAATGCTTGTTTTTTCAAGATTTAATCGGGTAATATTTTTTAAAGAAGACAATTTTTTAACATCGGCATCGCTCACAGGTTGATTGCTCAGCCGAACTCTAACTAATTGATTGCCCACACTTTGTAAATTATCAATCAACGATGAATTATAGTTTTTGACGTTCACAAAATTCGCCATCAAGTAATTTGAGCCTTCGCCAAAAGTGCTGATAATGATATTTTGCTGTTTCAATTGGTTCAATACTGAGGGGGTAGCGGCTTCGGTTTTATTTTTTAAAATAGCGGTTTCTGTATTTTGAACAGCGGTATAAACAGTTGTTTTAGGCGTTGAAACAGCCGTTTGTGTTGTTTCTTTTGTGGTTGTTTTTGGCAATTTTAACGTCGTTAAATTGGTTGCCCCATTCGGCGCTGAAACAGGTTTTGGTAGAGCTGAGCCTGGGGCAAAAGTTCCCACAACTTCTTGAAACGATGCGCCTTGTTTAATCCATTGATGAATCGTCGATATTTCCTGAGGTGTAAGTTGCGGTTTACCTGCAGGCGGCATATGGTCATCATCGTCTTCTGGCAAAATTAAATAACTGTATAAAGGACTATTTTCAGGGTTGCCTGATGTTAAAACGATTCCATTTTTACCACCTTTGCGAATGAATTCTTCTGTATCTAACCTTAAATCTCCTTTCTTTTTAACCGCAGAATGACAGTTGTAGCACTTATTTTCTAAAATGGGTGCAACTTCATCTCGATAAATAAAACTCTTTTGAATCACCATTTGTGCAACCGTATTGGGCGCAGTTTGAGGCGTATTTGGTGAATTTACTTGCGAAACGTTGGGCGAAACGGTCTTTGGTGTGTTGGATAAAACGGCTTGTGAGATATACGATAATGCAATTTTTGAGGTATCTGTCAAAATTGCAATTTGTTGATTAACAATATTTTGTGTACTGTCTGTTGCTGCGACCTTTTTTACTGAGGAGGCCTTTTTTTTAGGAAAAAGATAATCCTCGCCATGCGTCAAGTTGCCACCATAATGAGCCGCTAAAGTTAAAACACAGACCGTTATTGTAGTTAAAATATCTCTTATTTGTCTGAAAAAATAGGCTGAAAAGCCAATTACTGCCGTTGCAATACCCGTCCATTGATGTTTAAAAACCAAATCGGCATCGTATTCTCCAGATTGAGCCAAAATCCAACCCGCCACACAAGCCCCTACTGCCGATATTGACCCCAATAGTAAAGCAAATGAAATAACAGCTTCTATATCTACTCGACGAAGGCGTTGAAATAGTACCAAAGCAAAAGCAAATATTAAAATCCCGATGGGTAAATGGACAATCAAAGGATGTAAACGCCCTATAAATTCAGTTGAAAACATGGTTTTATTTTAACAGAATACGAGATATTTGTTCTTTCAGTTATATTCATCGAAGTTCAATATAACCAACTCAATGAGTATATTGAGTTGAGTCCTGTAATAATATCGTAAAATAAAAAACTTTTTTCAAACCCAATTGAGAACTTTATAAACTTTAGTCCAACAGTACTAATTCATTACAAAACCAAATATTCATGTTAGAAAATAAAAAGAACCGCTTCTCCCCTATTCCGCTAAATCACTCAATTTCCTTTATGCGCTTATTTAAAGCCTCAAATTTATCTGGATTCATCTCTTCGAGGCGTATTTTTAAAAGATTGGCTGCCATTCCATTGTTTTTAAAAATTTCGAGCGGCGAGATATTGGGCGGAAAAATCGTGTTTTTCATTGAACCAGATTTTTCTTTTACAGCTTCAAATATTTTTAAGAACCCCTCAGTATCGGAGGCAATAATTTCATCAAAAATCGCTTGTTTGACGGGGTTTATCTGTTTTTTTAATTCTCTTTTTTGCGCTTCTTGTTGTTTTCTATCCGAACTATTAACCGATTGTTTTTCGTTTTCAATTTTCACTTTGGTTTTTATCGCCACTTGCCAATCTTCTTGCAACGCTTTTATTAAAAAACCAATCCTGTTTTTTTGGGTTTTCTTTGATTGCTGACAAAGTATCAGTTTTTCACTATAATATGCTTCCAAGGTATTATTGCAGCGCCAAATAGCTTGTTCACGCAGCTTTTCATCGACAATTATAGCAAAACCTTGTTGCTGATACTTTTCAATACTTGAGGCACTAAGCCCCCACTCTACCAGTTTTAGGACAAATTCTGGAGAAAAGGCGTTTTTGAGGAAATCATTAAGCCCTTCATTTGTATCAGAATTGATAGCAATTATTTCAGATCTTTCTGCAAGGGCTTGCATCGTGGCAGTTTTATTCGGTAAAATTGTGAAACGAAGCCCCGTGACCTTCCTGGCTGTCTTAATTTCTGAATATTCAAAATCAATATCGGTATTAGCCACCAAATCTCGTTTTGCAATCATCAATACTTTATCCTTAAAATTGCCATAAAACTCATAATTTGAGCCCAAAAGCAGTTGTAAAGTATTGAGTTCAAAGGTTCTATGCCCAATATTTTTATACTGACATAACAATTCGTACAAGCGAATAGAATATGCGCTCCTTAGTTGAGAAATATAATTCAAGGGATATCTCGTGAAATTCCGCTTTAAAGCCAATAGATACGGCTTAAGTAAAAGCGATACTTCAAATGTAACCGTCCGCGCCGCCGCATCTATTTCATAACCAGCAATAAAATAAGCAGTTGTAACTTTTTCGCCAGATTTTATGACAATCGGCTCTTGATTTAGCCTATCCGCAATATCTTTAATTTCAGGGTAAAAATTACCCCAAGTTGTATTTTCCTTGTACCCTAAAAATCCTTTGAGCGTGCTGATGGGCACGGTGTAAAGTTTCAAATCTTTATCCTCGGGGCTGATGAGTGATAGGATAAACCGAGCTATCTTGTGCGCCCTCGTAGTGAGTTCAGGCGAATAAGAAGCTTCAACTAATTCATTGGATTGAACAACAATGAATTTCTCCGTCTCATTGGTAATTAAAAACATTCACTAATTTTTAATAGATTTAAAACCAGAACGCTCAAAAATATTCAATTATAACCTTTTATCCGAAAGGTTATGAATATATTTTGCAAGAATTTAATAAAATTTATCAAAAAAACTGCTTTTCGTACTGAAAAAGTTATAGTTAAGGCCAAATAACCATTTCCGAGTCTCCCCAAAAGCGGAAAAAGACTGAGCGGTAATTAACTAAAAAGGTTATATTTCATTTAAGCTTGTACTGAAAAAGTTATAATTGAGAAAAAGCACGCTTCTTTTAAAATCAAAAAGGAATATAATTTTTCTAATACAGTCTTAAAAGGAAGGTACATTATGTACTTTATGTACTGAAAAAGTTATAATAAAGGAGTTGTGGTATTTTTTTTCCTTTAAGTACTGAAAAAGTTATAGTTCGCTTTTGCTTACTGAAAAGGTTATAGCTTCTTTACCTGTCATACTGAAAAAGTTATAGTTAATACTGAAAAAGTTATAGTTAAATACTGCGGGGTACTGAAAAAGTTATAGTTAATACTGAAAAGGTTATAGTTAAACGCATAATTAACTGATAATGAACACGTTATGAGAGGTTAAAACAAGAATAAAACAAGCTTAAAAACAAGTACAACAGATTTGTTATTGATTTTTTAATAAAATAACTATTCCACAATATATAGTACTGAAAAAGTTATAATTCAGTTGAGTAAAGTACATTTCCTAATAACTATAACTTTTTCAGTACATCGAGGTATTAAAAGTGCATAATTGCACTACTGAAAAAGTTATAGTGCGCTCTCAGATTCATTTTGCCATATTTTAAAATCACAATCATTTTCATTCTTTTGCCTTCGTAGAATATCCTCCTCTCTTTCTTAATAAAAATTTGTTGCATATTTCTGCAAAACAATATTTTTTGCTTTTCTGTAAAATATAAAAAATGTATTCATGCAAAATAAGTAATTACAAAATTACATAAAAATGTATTTTGCATAAAACTATATTTTATATTTTACAGAAACTATCGTTAATTTATTATTTGTAAAACATTATTTACAGAAAAATTAATTAATTGTAAAATATATTTTGCAGAAATAATTTTTTGTGTAAATTTGTATTTCATTTTTTACATAAAAATATAATAACTGCAAAATATATTTTACATAAAATATTAATTTCGCTTTTACAGAAAAATGTAATTAAGTGTTTTTCCACAAGTTTTAGGCAAGTTTTTTTTCATTAGAACAACGAATTAGTGGGCGTTTTCGATTGACATTCTTTTAGCTTGTTTTCAAGCATTTTCGGGACTTATACTTTGTAAATTGATGTGAATCAAATATCTAAGCTTGTAACGAAAAAAAAAGGCTCTTTTTTATCTTCGAAAATATCTTATTCGTCATCGCTTTCACAAGGAAATCTTTAAAAATTAAATCAAATAATTAAAATGAGAATAGTTTTTGGCAATCAAAAAGGGGGAGTAGGGAAGTCAACTCTTTGCATTATGCTCGCTAATTATGCTACTTTAGTAAAAAAAAGAGCAGTACTAATCATGGATATGGACTTTCAAAAATCAATTGATGAGCGTAGGCAGGAGGATAATGATGATTCAAAAGTCACAATGCCATACGAAGTTTTACCGATTGAAACGACAGATTATCCACATTATGCAGAGCAATTGAAGAATGTAGATGATATCATTATGATAGATTTGCCCGGAAAAATAGACGATGAATCCTTAATTCCAATACTACAGGATGCAGATTATGTCATTTGCCCGTTCGATTATGAGAAAAGCGTGTTCAGTAGCACTGTTACTTTTGCGCGTCTGGTCAAATATTTTGACAAGAACAAGCAAATATTTTTTGTTCCAAATAGGTTTAAGCAAAGCATTAACTATGATTTGAAAGGTAAAGTTGATGCAGAATTATCGAAATTAGGAACGGTGACGAAGCCCATTACGGATAGAGTTACCTTAAAAAGAATCAATACTTTTGAAATTAATGAGGAGCAAAAGAGGGTAGTGGAAGAGGTCTTTGATTTCATTTTTAACACCATTAAATAAAGTTATTAAAAATATAAAAAATGAGTAATAGTATAAAAGATATAATAAAAACGTTCAAGACTCGGCAAGATGAACAGATTGATGAAAGTGCTGTCGAAGAAGTAAAAATGGAACCTCCTACTAAAACAGAGGTTGTACAACCTGTTTTAGAGACAAAAAAGCAGCCTGTTGCGAAAGTAGTGAAAGAACCAAAGAAGAAAATGGATAAGGTAGTGAGTACTGAAAGCGAAAAACCGAAAGCAAATCAGGAAATATTACCCAAAATTAGCCTTTCTGACGAGTTTTTTAACACTTTAGCTGGTCAAGAGTTCGTGTACGAAGATAGGCGTATCGCTTATATTGAAACTGATTTGTACGAAATTTTTATGAGCGTGAAACGCAAAAAGAAATTGAAGAATATTTCTGTTCTCATCAATGCCATACTCAATCAATTTGTTGAGGATAACAAAGAAGATATTAAGCAAATATTGACGAATAATAGACTGTAAAAATTCAAAAACAGAAACAACAAGCGTTTATACTGAGGGGGTACCCTTATTGGGTTAATGAAAAGTTAGTTTTCCTTATTTTAACTCTGATAACTGTTTGAGAATGCCTTAAAAGAACTGCTTTTAAGGCATTTTTGTAAGTCGTCCATTTTTAAAATCCCAAACATAATTTTATCAATCCTTCGATTATCTTTGCTGAGCATTAAAATATTTCACATAACCAATTTTAACAGTACAAAATGTCTTCAAATACAGAATCATGGGGTTCTCGATTGGGTTTGGTTTTGGCAATGGCTGGTAATGCCGTCGGCTTTGGCAATTTTCTCCGTTTCCCAGTACAAGCTATTCAAAATGGTGGTGGTGCTTTTATTATACCTTATATGGTTTGTTTTTTACTTTTAGGTATGCCGCTATTGTTCGTAGAGTGGGCGATGGGGCGTTATGGTGGGCAGCATGGCGACCATTCCACACCATTTATTTTCGACAGAATGGGCAAACACTTTATTTGGAAATATATTGGTGTTTCTGGTATTTTCATCAATATTGGGGTAGCAGCTTACTACTGTTATCTCGAAAGTTGGACTTTAGGCTATTTATGGTATTCTATAACTGGTGCATTTTCGGGTCAAACTGCGGAAGGTGTGAACTTAATATTTACGAATTATGTCGGTTTATCAGGTAATATTCCTTGGGTTTGTTGGATACTTTGCCTTGCAATTAATACGTGGATTTTATCACGAGGGTTAGAGGACGGCGTGGAAGTTGCTGCTAAGATTGGTATGCCTTTGTTGATTCTTTTCGGTATATTCCTTGCCATTCGTGCTTTGACAATCACCGCAGGCTCTGACGGTGCTATCAATGATGGTTTGGTAGGTGCCAATTTCCTTTGGAAACCTGATTTTTCGACAATATGGACAGCCAAAGTTTGGTTAGCTGCAGCGGGGCAGATATTCTTTACACTGGCAGTTGGTTGGGGTATGATTCATGCTTATGCGGCATATATTAAACCAAATGATGATGTCGTCCTTAATTCGCTTTCTGCAGGTTGGACAAATGAGTTTGTAGAAGTTGTTTTGGGTGCGAGTATCATTATTCCGATTTCAGTCGGTTATCTGGGCATAGAGCGTGTTGTTGAATTGACACAAAGCGGTGGCCTTGGGCTGGGCTTTCGTACCATGCCTTTCCTTTTTCAGCAATGGGGGCCAGTTTTGGCCGTATTAGCAGGGGTAGCATGGTTTGGCCTGTTATTTTTTGCGGGGATTACATCGTCATTGGCGATGGGCACACCCTGGATGGGCTTCATGCGAGATGAGTTCAATTGGTCGCGTAACAAAACAGCTTTATCATTCGCTGCCATTATTTTCATATTGGGCTTACCAACCATACTTTTTTACAATGAAGGGGTTTTTGATGAATTTGATTATTGGGTGGGTACAGTAGGCTTGGTTTTAGCGGGTCTTTTAGAAATTATCCTGTTTTCATGGGTATTTGGTCTTGAAAAAGGGTGGGCAGAGATTACGCGAGGTGCGGATATTAAACTGCCGATTTTCTTCAAATACGTTTTAAAATATGTGACTCCTATTATCATCATTTTTGTATTTATTGGCAGTTTACCCGATATTTATGATAATTTGATGCACAAAAGTCTGTACACAAAAATTGCAGCAGCCACAAATCCAGCTGATATAGCAGCTCTTCAAACTCAAATGAGTTACCTCAATTGGTCAAGATTATTGCTAATAAGCGTTTTACTGGGTATTTGTTACTTGGTATTTTTGGCGAATAAAAAAAGAATGCTAAAAGCTAAGTAACGCCACAGGTCAAGAGGTTTACACTGAATTGTAACCATTTTAATTAAAAATCTAAATTCAATATATATGGATACTTCGGCTCTGATTATGATGATATTATCCAAAGGTATTATTGCCGGTTTTACATTTTATTTCTTTGGAAAAATGCTGTCAATGCCTGTAAAAAAAGAGGAACAAGAGGAAGAACATAACTACCCGCGTGGTGGGTGATGATATTTAGAATGTTCTTGTACGTTCAACAGTTTTTTAGGTCAAAAAAAGGCGTAAATACTGAGGGGGTCTTTCGTATTTCGTTCACTCGAATTCGGAAGACCTTTTTTGTGCTTATTTTAGCCGAACCACTAAGAGCCTATCTGATTACTGTGATTAAAGTGTTAGGCTAATACGTAATAAACTTGCATTTTTATATATTCTACATTAACTTCGTATATTATTTTAATTGAATTTATTATTAACCTCAAATTAATTCTATCATGCGGCACATTATCCTAATTCTGTTCCTGTCAGGGACATTGAATCACCTCGTAGCACAAACTGAACTTCAAGCAGATTTAACAAGTGCTCCAAACGCAAATCGCGAAATTGTTTTTAAATCGAATGCGGCTTCCTTAAAAAGCAAGCTCAGACCCATTAGTGCTTCCAATAAAAAAATACCACAGCCTTTTATCAAACATTTTTGGGAGTTTGATGACGGTACTTTTAGTCTCAGTGATGAGGAGAATCACGCTTTTAATTCCAATAATAATAGGGTAGTGCAACTCACAATGACGCCCTGCTACACCGTGGATAAAATAAAACCTATTTCAAAGACAGTACCAACGAGCAAAAGTATCTCAACACCGAAAAGTGTGAATGACCCATCTTTTAGTGGTGCACTGCGCTTGACGAGTAATTTGACTTTACACGGCATAAAAGCTGTGCGCGCCAATGAACAATTTGTGGGAATCGTCTCTTTTCGGAATTTGATTGGTGATAATCGGAATGCGAAATTGTATCTGTTTTACAATAAAAAAGACCAAGTAAAAACTTGGGGTAAAATTTTAAATATAAAAGATGCTCGTTTGCATGGTGCTACTGAGGGGGTATGGGCTCAGGAGAGTGCCGGCGTGAATAATATTAAAAAAGAATTTTATGATGCTAAAGTATTTAAAATCAATGGTTTAAATAAGTTTTCACGCAATATATTTCTGACTTTTGGAGTAGAGGGAAAGGCGGGTTTTGAAAATATCAAAGAGTTGGATATCACCGCAGCTTTGGTGTATGATGGTACATCACAAGTTGAAAAAAGTACTTTGACTTTTGAAACTTCCACGTCATTTGACCCCAACAATATCAAAGCCCCTCGGGTATTGAGTTTCAGGGGCATCAATAATAAAAACTTTAAATATCGTGTTAATTTTGAAAATATGGGTAATGCGCCCGCTCTGGGGGTAAATGTGAAATCATTCGTTCCTGAAGCACTGGATGCCAATACGATTAAAAATATTTCAACTTCTCATGCTTTTCAAAGCACTTCTTCAAAAGACAGTGCAATGAAGTACACTATAAGCCCCGACGGGAAAACGATTACTTTTGATTTTAAAAATATTGTCTTGAACGGTACTGGCGAAGCTTGGAATCCTAAGAAAAAGGAAACCCAAGGTTTTGTGGAATATGAATTGGAAGCCAAAAAAGACATTAGAAAGCGTTCATTGGAGTCTAAAGCCTTAATTGTTTTTGATAATAACGAACCCATTCCTACTGACCCCATCAAAACGGAGTTTAGAACGGGTTTTTCAATTGGCATAAAAGGTGGCGTCAATTATCAGCCCAATACTGAGGGGTATAACTATTTTGTGGGTGCGACTTACTCCGCTTATCGCCCGGCGGGTATTTATAATCAAATAGAAGTGATGGCGGACTTAAACAAAAGGGCAGTGGTGAGGGATTCTTTCACTATCCCTTATCTGAAATTACCCATTACTAAAGCGGATAGTTTAGCCAATACTATTAAAAAAGACTCTTTTTCTTTTATTGAAAAGTATAAAACGGTCAATTCAATTCGGGTAGTTCCACTCAATTTGCGCTATGATTTTCCAAAATTTGCCAGTGTTAGTTTAGGACTTTATGCAGATATGACTTTTATAAGGGAGCAATCGTTTAGTACCGCTACATCCATAAAAACGGTGTTTACTCCGACGGGACTAACAGCGCAAGATAAATGCCTTTACGGTCGTAAGCTAATGAGTGATAAAAACATGACTGAAATAGATTACGGCTTATTTGGCGATATATCGCTCGGTAAGTACAGCAATGGTTTGGCTTTGGGCTTGCGCTTTATGCAGCCTTTAAAAAAGGAAAAACAAACTTCGGAATTACTCAGAGTAAGTCAAAATAAGTTGCAAAAAGGCTTTTTTCAACTGTATTTAAGCTATAAAATCTTATAAATCAGTTATTTATAGTATTCTGTTAACTTTTAAAAATAGTAAAAATGAAAAATTTAATTATATATTTATCGATATTTTTTGCAATTACTTTGTTTTTTGCTTGCCAGAAAGCATCTGATTGTTTATTGCCTGAGGGTGGGTGCGATTGTGAAGTAGGTTATGAAGGCAGTAATTGTGATGTGCGGGTTACTTCAAAGTTTTTGGGAACGTATAAGAAAACTTCCTCAGACACCACAAGAGCAACAGTTATGGATTCGACAGCCAACCTGACACGCTTGTATTTTTCAAAAGTCAGCAATGGTGATAATATAAAAGGCAATTTTTATGGTGATATTGATGGTTATCATGTCAATATTCCGCGACAAATCCCGGCAGGTGGCAACATTGGATTTAAACAAGTAGAAGGGGAGGCTTGCTTTGAAAAAATTAATAATACCTTCAAGATTACCTTTAAATTGCGTTTTGATAACTCTACTTATACCACCACATTAGTTTATAACCAATAAAGAAAACGATGCTCATTATCCTCGCTTTTGCTAATCAAGAAGATTCTCATTTACAGCTTTTAAAAGAGGAAAGCAGTGAAATACGGAAAGCATTGCGCCCTTTAGAAAAACGGGATTTCATCAGAATTGAGCATGAAGAAAGCACGACTTTAAAGGAACTTTCAGAAATGCTGATGGATAATCCCGAGGCGGTTCACATTCTACACTATGCGGGTCACGCAGGGAGTGATGAATTGCATTTGGAGGATGGTTTTGCACATGAAAAGGGCTTAGCCCGCATTTTAGGTCAGCAAAAGAACTTAAAATTGGTTTTTCTCAACGGTTGCTCCACTAAAGGGCAAGTGGATATTTTATTTGAAATGGGCGTAAAAGCCGTCATTGCGACGTCATCACCCATTAATGACAGCAAGGCGAAGGACTTTTCAGTGGCATTTTACAAAGCCTTAACTTACAAATACTCCGTAAAACGGGCGTTTGAATTTGCAAAAGGTGAGTTGGAAATGCGTTATCGGGAGGCGCCACGGATTGAAATTGAGCATAGGGGAGTAGGGCGACCGACTCCCTCAGTATTGGAGGAAGAATTGCAATGGGGCTTGTACGTGAAGCCCGAATTTGAATCGGAAATATTGAACTTTCGCTTGCCGTACTATAAGGAGATTGCTGTCAGTGAGGATATTTTAACGAATGTGACCACCAACCGCTACATCACCGAAGTATTGCGTGAAATGTGCCGATACAATAAGGATATTTATACAAAAATGATTGAAATTAGAAATGGGGACGAAGTGAAGCGGGATTCGAGCTATTATTTTAAATTGGTTTTTGAAAACTTTCCTTTGGTCATTGGCGAACAAATTCGGGTTTTAAAACAAATGCAATTGCCTAATTTGGAGCGTTTGGAGCAACTTGTGAGCACTTATTTGGTAACGGCTCAGACGCTTTATTTCATTTTACTTTCTAATTTTTGGGAAGAAACG
>JANPHO010000514.1:0-5776 GCA_031424515.1 Saprospiraceae bacterium | reverse complement strand
TTTACCTTTTCTTCGCTTATTCAGATGCTTTCGCTGCGCTCAGCATGACAAAATAATAATATTTGAACAAATCCAATATCGAACAAATTAGTTAAATAAACGTTAACACCCCCTCAGTATTTATGGATTTTTTTACGGTTTTGCATCCTAAACATCAAATTAATTGTAAAAAAAATCGTTATTTTAACACTATTTTGAAAAATATGCAGAATAAGCAAATCAATATAACAGAACTCATGAAGAAACTCATTTTAACCTGCCTACCTGTGCTGATGTTATTCGGCTCAATTAACGCTCAGAATATGAATTTTAAAAACGATGACTATGCTTCCGAGTGGTCTGAAATTCAGAAACTGGAAGAACAGGGGCTACCCAAGTCCGCAAGGGAAAAAGTGGACGCTTTGTACATAAAAGCCAAATCGGATAATAACCCGTCGCAGGTGATTAAAACCTTGATATTTCGCTCAAAATATATTTCTCAATTGGAGGAAGATGGTTTTGTGAAGGCTGTGAGCCAAATGCAAGATGAAGCCCGCCGTGAAACTTTTCCCATAAAAGCTGTTTTACAATCCATGCTCGGTGAATTGTACGCGGGGTATTTGGAAAACAACGTTTGGCGTTTTAGAAATCGGACAACCACCGTCAATTTCACTCAAGACGATATTCGCACTTGGGATATTGAAAAACTCAATGCCGAAGCTGCAAGCCTTTACCGTGAAAGCCTTTCTAGTAGTCAACTCCTTAAAGTGCCTATTTCGAATTTAAAAGCCATTACTACTGAGGGGGGTGACGAAACAGATAAAATTCGCCCATCGCTTTATGACTTTTTAGCGCACCGAGCGATTGATTTTTTTATGAATGAAAAAACCTATTTGGCACAACCTGCTTACAAATTTGAGTTAGATAATGAAGGCGTTTTTAAAGATGCTGATAATTTCATAGCGCAATTAATAGATTCAAAAGATTCTACTTCAGGTAAGTTATGGACTTTAAAATTGCTTCAAGAATTGACGCGTACGCATATAAAAGATACCGACCCAACAGCCTTAATAGATTTGGAATTAAAAAGATTAGAGTTTGGGCGCGAAAATTCTATACTCGATAATAAAGATGAACTATATTTCAAATCTTTGGAATCAATTCAAAGAAAATATACGAATAATCCCGCTTTTGTTGAAATTTCCTTGAAATTGGCGAATTATTACTATGAAAAAGCGCAAACTTACAAGCGAAATCCCGAAAACGTTGGTAAAAACCACTATAAAACGGCTTTAGAATTATGTAAAACTGCCGTTCAACGCTTCCCTCAAGCTTACGGTGTGAAAGGCTGCCGCAACTTGGTCAATAATATCACTGAAAGCGCATTGAGCGTCAATGTCGAGCAAGTCAATGTGGCGACTAAGCCCATTTTAACAAAATTGGATTTCAGAAATATTGATTCCGTTTATTTTAAAATAGTGAAGGCCAATGAGACTATTTTGAATAAGCCTTACGAATCGGCTCAAGAGCGTTTATCTTATTTAAATAGCTTGCCTTTTATTAAAAATTGGGGTATTAAAGTGCTGAATGAAGGTGATTATAATGCTTCATCGACTGAAACTAAAATTGATAAATTGCCACTTGGTAATTATTTAGTCATTTGCTCCGATAATGAACGTTTTCAACTGACCAATGGCGGAAGAGTGAATTATACGCATTTTTATGTGTCAAATATCGCTTATATGCAGCGCACGGAGGAAGGCTCAAAAGAAATAATTGTAACGGATAGAACAACAGGAGCACCCATAAAAGGTGTAAAAGTGGAGTTTTGGTCGTCGAAATACAATTCTCAAACGAGTAAAAATGAGGTAAAAAAGGAATTGACTGCTCTCAGCGATGTAAAAGGGTTTGTGAGACCTAAATTAGCAGAAAACGTTTATTATTCAATGAAATTTATATTTGGAAAAGATACGCTTAATACGGGGGATGCTTTTTCAATATATAACTACAATTATCCTAAAAGTAAAAGCCAAATCACGGAATTCTTCCTTGATAGAGCCATTTATCGCCCTGGTCAAACCGTCTATTTTAAAGGTTTATTGCTTGAAAAAAATGAAAAAGGCAGCCCTAAAATATTGCCAAAACAAGCCGTAAAAGTCACATTTTATGATGTCAATCGTCAAAAAATAGCTGAAACCGCCTTGACTTCTAATGATTACGGAACTGTTAACGGCTCTTTTGTTGCGCCTACTTCGGGTTTATTGGGCACAATGCACATTGAATCGGATTTGAACGGCTCTAAATATTTTAAAGTAGAAGAATATAAAAGACCCAAATTTGAGGTTAAAATAATGCCGCTCGAAGGGGATTTTGTTTTAGACCAAGAGATAAAAGTTAAGGGCAATGCAAAGACATTTGCAGGCTCGAACGTGGATGGTGCGAAGGTAAAATACCGCGTCACACGTACGGTCAGCTTCCCTTATTGGCATAAATGGGGCTGGTTTCCGTGGAATACTGAGAGGTCGCAGGAAATTGCGCATGGTGAAGTGGTGAGCGATGCCAAAGGCGAATTCATGATTCCGTTCAGAGCCATTCCGAATAAAACGATTCCCGCTAAGGATAAACCAGTTTTCAACTACACAGTTCAAGTGGATGTGACGGATATTACGGGCGAAACACATTCAGAATCCTCTAATGTTAGCATCGGCTACACTTCGTTGAATATTGGCGTTGAAATGGCGGAGCACATCAATCGTAAGAAAGCGACGCCTTTAAAAATTACTGCCAATAACCACAATGGCGAAGCCCTTAAAACGCAAGTGGGTATCCAAATCGAGTTATTGACATCGCCGAAACGCCCTTTTATCAATCGTTATTGGGAAATTCCCGATTCGCAATCGCTTGAAAAAGCTGAGTTTTCACGCTTTTTCCCTAATTATCCTTACAAAAATGAGGATATGATTCAAAATTGGGCGGTTAAAAAGAAAGTCTATGACGGCAAAACCATGACCACCGTACCCCTCAGTAAAGACGGCAATTTGGTCAATATTCCCGATATGAAAAACTGGGCACCAGGAGCCTATCGCGTGACGTTATCGGCAACTGATGCAAGCGGTGAAAAAATTCAATATGTAGAGCATTTTACACTCTATGATTTGGATGATCAACTTGTGCCAGTCAATAAAACACTTTTTACGGTTATTGAAAAAAGCACTTTGGAACCTAATGAGGATGCCGTGTTTTACACAGGTTCGGCAGATGAGAATTTGAATGTTTTATTTGAAATAGAAAGAGACGGTAAAATTGATGCTCAAAACTGGATGGACATCAAAGGGTTTCAAAAAATGATTTTTAAAATAATGGAAGAAGATAGAGGCAATATCCACTATCATTTGACTTATATTAAAAACAACCGTTTCATGCAAGAAACGCAAACCATTACAGTGCCTTTCACGAATAAAATGCTCAATATCGAGTATCAAACCTTTAGGGATAAACTCCTCCCAGGGCAAGATGAAGAATGGCGCATCAAAATAACGGGTAAAAACAAGGACAAAGTCGCTGCTGAAATGGTAGCTGCCATGTACGATGCTTCGTTGGATAAATTTGCGATGAATCAATGGGCATTGAACCTGTATCCGTCCAATTATCCCCGTAAAACGTTCAATGCATCTACATTTCAAGCCGTGGGAAGTGATGAATTAGTGCCTTATACTGAGGGGGGTGTTGATGCCGAAGAGTTTAGAACTTACCGCTCGCTCAATTGGTTCGGTTTCACTTTTTATGATGGTTATAGAGGTGGTGGACCCGTGATGGCTCGCTCGGCCGCGCCAATGGCTTACGCACCTTCACCTGCTCAAGCCGATATGGCTGTTTCAGAAAAATCTGAGGTTCAAAATAATGATACATATAAAAGGGCAAAACTGTATGATACTCTGGAAAATAAAGCAAGTGGTATAGCATCTAAACCTGCCCCCCCACCTGCTCCAAATGATGATAAAAAAGCAACTGACGTTTCATCCGTAAAAGTGCGCACGAATCTAAATGAAACTGTCTTTTTTTATCCCAATTTGATGACGGATAATGAGGGCAATGTGATTATTAAATTTAAAATGAATGAAGCGTTGACTCGTTGGAAGTTCTTGGGTTTGGCGCATACCAAGGATTTGAAAGTGGGTTTAACTGAAAAAGAAGTGGTTACGCAAAAGGAATTGATGGTATTTCCGAATGCACCCCGTTTTTTCAGAGAAGGTGATGCCATTGAATTCAGTTCAAAAGTGAGCAATCTTTCTGCCACAACGGCAAAAGGAACGGCAGTTTTACAGCTTTTTGATGCTTTGACCAATCAACCGATTGATGTTTTATTGGATAATAAAACATTTGAAGTGCCTTTTGAAGCTAAAACGGGTGAATCGGCTCTTTTAACGTGGAAACTGAAAATCCCTACGGGCAAAGTGCAAGCGGTGACGTATCGAGTGATTGCCCGCGCGGGAAGTTTCAGCGATGGCGAGGAAAATACATTGCCCGTTTTAACGAATCGGATGCTCGTGACTGAATCGCTACCCCTCAGTATAAGAGGTGGTGAAACGAAGAAATTTGAGTTTAAATCGCTTAAAAATGCGACTTCGCCTACGTTGGCACATCAAAAACTGACTTTAGAATTTACTCAAAATCCAGCTTGGTATGCGGTGCAAGCCTTGCCGTATTTGATGGAATATCCGTATGATTGTACTGAGCAGATTTTTAGCAAGTTTTATGCTAATTCATTGGCATCGAATGTGGCTAATCAATATCCAAAAGTGAGAAGCGTTTTTGACCGTTGGAAATCCATTGATGTGGCGGCTTTACAAAGCAATTTGAGTAAAAATCAAGAACTCAAATCTGCCCTTTTGGAAGAAACGCCGTGGGTTTTGGATGCACAACGCGAGGAAGTTCAAAAGAAAAATATCGGTCTGTTATTTGACCTCAATAAAATGGCGAGCGAGGCTGAATCGGCTATTAAAAAAATGCAAGAACGCCAATCTGGAAACGGTGGTTTTGCATGGTTTCCAGGCGGTCGTGAAAATTGGTACATTACGCAATATATTACTGAGGGGTTCGGTCATTTAGCGACTTTGGGCGTCAAATCAGTCAATGAAGATGCTAAAACGGCTGAAATGCTCTTAAAATCCGTTCAATATTGCGATAATCAAGCAAAAGAATATTATGCTGAACTTGAAAAACAAGTGAAGCAAAATAAAGGTAAAATGGAGGACGACCACTTAAGCAGTATCATCATTCACTACCTTTATACCCGCTCATTTTTCAAAAATGGTGATATTGAGCAGGATAAAATATTCGCTTATTACTTGGGTCAGGCGGAGAAATATTGGTTGAGTAAATCCATTTATGAGCAAGGTTTGATTGCCCTTGCGTTGAAACGTTTTAATAAAGGTGAAACAACGGATAAAATTGTGAAAAGCCTTAAAGAAAAGGCTGTAAATAATGAAGAATTGGGCATGTATTGGAAATCAGAATCAGGCTATTTTTGGTATCAAATGCCGATAGAAACGCAATCACTGATGATTGAACTTTTCAATGAAGTGGGCGATGAAAAAGCCGTTGACGACCTCAAAGTATGGCTTCTGAAAAACAAGCAAACCAACGCTTGGAAAACTACGAAAGCCACTGCGAGTGCCGTTTATGCTCTTTTAAAAACTGGTGATAATTGGCTTTTGGAAGATAAAGATGTATCTATCTCATTGGATAACAAGCCTTTAGATATATCAAAAATGGATAAAGAAGCGGGAACGGGCTA
>JANPHO010000513.1:0-3713 GCA_031424515.1 Saprospiraceae bacterium | reverse complement strand
GCTTGATGGCGCTTTGCGCTCAAGGGGGTAGTCGAACATCTAAACATCTAATTTTATGCAAGTAACTGATAATTTAGGCTTAACAGAAGACGAATTTCAAAGGCTGCGACGAGGTGACCACCGCTTGCAAACGAGGGTTTTTGATAAGTATGCGCCTTATTTTATGAAAATCGTTTTATCAAAATTCAGCATTTCAGCGGAAGCGGATGCAGAGGATATTGTCAGCGAGGCATTTGCAAAATTGTTTTGTAAAGTGTTGTCAAGCGATGTGCAGCGGGACAATTTGAATGGTTATGTCTATACAATTGTAAAAAATAAGTGCTACCAATACACCGAGCAAAAGAAGAAAAATATAGTAGAAATCAAGGAGTTTTTGCCCGAAACGATTGAAGAAGAGCCTAATAATGACCTTTTAACAATGCTTAATGCTGCCTTTAACCGTTTGGGCGAGCAGTGCAAAAAACTGTTAAGCGGCTTTTATTGGGAGGATAAAGATCATAAAGAAATGGCGCATGAAATGGGCATTTCCGAAGACGCCTCCCGTCAACGTAAGCGCGAGTGCATGAAAAAACTGAGGGGTTTATTTAATAACCGTGACACCGCTTTGAGCGGTGCCACGGATTGCAACTAAAAGAAAATTTAAATGAAAAAAGAAGACTTTCAGAAATGGATAAATGAGGATTTATCCGAAGGAGAATCTGAAATTTTTGAAAAAAATATGATGGAAAATCTATTAGAGCATAGGCTTCAGCAAGAGTTCAAAGAACGCTTGCAAGCCCGTCGCGTGCGCAGAGGTTATGTAAAATGGGGCTTGATTGCCTTGATTGTTTTGTCAATTATTGGTATTTTAATATATGTTTTAAATCAGAAAAAAACATCTGATTTGGGGTATCAAGAGACGATGCCGACGAATATCCAAAGTTCTGAAATGCACATTAAAAACAGGGAAACAGCGTTAAAACCAGATAATATGCCTATTAATACGGTGAAAAAGGTGGATAAAACGGTGAGCACGCAGCCCCAAATTTCGACGACAATTAATGAGCCTTTTAATATTGAAAATAAATCGACTCTTATTGAAAAGCCCCAAGTGAGAAAGTTTTCACCACCTAAGGATACGGAGTATATTTATCTTAAATCGGCGAGTGAACCTCTTCTTTACCCGAAATATCCGACTAATAATGAGGTTCAAGACCTTTATTCGGACATTATTTTGAAGGATTTGAGTAAGCAAAAACTCACTCAATTACCCCCCTCAGTATTTTTATACAAACAATTGAAAACATTGATATTGAATAATAATCTGTTGACTAATCTTCCTGCTGAAATTAGTCAATTGGCATTTTTAGAAAATTTAAGCGTGAAAAATAATAAAATAGAGCGTTTGCCGATTGAATTAGGGCAATTGAAAAACCTTAAGATACTGGATTTGAGTAGAAATAAAGTTAAGGAATTACCTGATGAAATGAGAAATTTAAAGGATTTACAAAATTTGGACCTCAGTACCAATCGCTTGACTACCATACCTTTTGATTTTGAGGAACTTAATAATTTAAAGACACTGAATTTGAGAGATAATGCTTTAACTATTTTTCCATTGTGCATCGAGCGCATGACCAATTTGACTTCTCTGGATTTAAGGTTCAATAGGTTGACTGAATTGCCCGAAGGTATCGGCAATTTGATGAATTTAACGAGTTTGGATTTGGGTAATAATAGATTGAAATCGCTTCCAGAAGCATTATTTGACCTTAAAAAACTGAAATTATTGAATCTTTCGGGCAATGATATACCTGCAAGCCAAATGAAAGAACTGGAGGAAGCTTTGCCGGATTGTAGGATTTTGGATTTTAGATAAGGGGTAAATATCCCCCTCAGTATTAGCTAAAAATCGGCCTCAATTGTTCTGTGAATAACGTATTCAATAAGCAGAGTAATTGAGGCTTTTTTTTATTTAAAATTTTAATTGTCATATTGACACTTATTTGTAATTTAAATTTAACTTTGTCAGAATTCTTTTACATTTTAATTATCTGATGAAATATTTAATCGGTTATGACATAGGCAGTAGTTCAGTAAAAGCGGCTTTATTGAATGCTGAAACGGGTGAAACGGTGGCTTCGGCTACATCGCCAAGTAGCGAAATGCCCATGATTGCACTCCACGCAGGTTGGGCGGAGCAAGATCCCGAAATGTGGTGGAAAGAAGCTATCACAGCAACTAAAACTTTGAAAAAACTGGTAGATTTCAACTCATCGGAAGTAGGAGGTATAGGCATTTCATATCAAATGCATGGGCTTGTTTTGGTGGATAAAAACCAAAAAGTTTTGCGCCCATCTATCATTTGGTGTGATAGCCGTGCGGTGGAAATAGGGAATAAGGCGTTTAAAAAGTTGGGTGAAAAATACTGTTTGAATCATTATTTGAATTCTCCGGGTAATTTTACGGCTTCTAAATTACGGTGGGTAATAGAAAATGAACCACATATTTGGGAACAAGTGGATAAAATGATGTTGCCCGGTGACTTTATTGCAATGCGCATGACGGGCGAAGCGTGTACGACTGTTTCGGGATTGTCGGAAGGCATATTTTGGGATTTTAAAAAGAATAAAATCGCTTCAAAATTGCTGGAAAACTATCAAATTATGGCGCCATCGCGCCATCAAGTACACGGCATGACTGAGGGGGTAATTCCAAAAATAGTTGAAACGTTTTCAAATCAAGGAACTTTGACGGCGAGTGCGGCGAAGATTTTGGGCTTGAAAGCGGGCATTCCCGTGGCTTATCGGGCGGGAGACCAACCGAATAATGCTTTTTCATTGAATGTCTTGAATCCGGGTGAAGTGGCGGCTACGGCGGGCACGTCGGGCGTGGTGTATGGCATCAATGAAAAGCCTGAATTTGATAAAAAATCAAGGGTTAATAGCTTTGTTCACGTCAATAATTCAGATATTGCACCTCGCAATGGAGTTTTATTGTGTATCAACGGAACGGGTATTTTGAATTCGTGGTTGCGCCGTATGGTGGGTGATTTCAGCTATGAACAGATGAATACTGAGGGGTCTAAAACACCGATTGGGGCAGAGGGCTTGACGTTTATTCCGTTCGGAAATGGGGCAGAAAGGGTTTTAGAAAATAAGCCATCGAGTGCCATTATGCACGGTCTGAATTTTAATAGACACCAACAGGGGCATTTGTTCCGTGCTGCTCAAGAGGGTATTGTGTATGCCCTACAATACGGCTTGGAAATTATGCAAAAAATGGGTGTTGAGACTCAGACTATTCGGGCAGGTCATGCGAATATGTTCCTTAGCCCTTTATTTAGAGAGGCTTTTGCCAATACCACAGGCGCGACGATTGAACTTTATAATACGGATGGCGCAACTGGTGCAGCGCGTGGTGCAGGCGTCGGAGTTGGATATTACAAAAGTTTTAATGAAGCTTTTATAGGTTTAAATAAAATACAAACGGTTGAGCCGCAAAAGTATTTGCAAGAGGCTTATACTGAGGGGTATAAAAAGTGGGAGAAAATCTTAAAAAATAATTCGTAAAATCATTAATCCGTGTCACCGCATCAAGCGGTGACACGGGTATTTACACAATTTTTAAAAATAAAAACATGGCATCACAGTTTTTTAAAGGCGTAAAAAAGATAAAATTTGAAGGTAGAAAAAGCGATAACCCATTGGCTTTTAAATGGTACGATGAAAATA
>JANPHO010000512.1:0-2717 GCA_031424515.1 Saprospiraceae bacterium | reverse complement strand
ATGAGTCTTTCCAAATCTCACAACCTCTCGTTTCTTTCATACAATGATTTGATAACTAACTTTAATTAAAACTTATAAATACCAGCTAAAATGAAAGCTGTCTCGCCTCCTTTAGCTGCACCTTTATCATTTACCCAGATATTTTTCTTAGCGGAATCAATACGGATTTCAGGAACGATAGTGAAAGCATCAATTTTGATGTTTCCTGAAATTGTGAAGGCTGTTATGGTATTATCAGTAGCACCATATTTCCAACCATCTGCATCTTTGAACATTTCACCCCTCGCTGCCAATGTAAAACTTGGAGCGAAAGCGTAGTTTAAATAAACAGCACCGCCTGTGAATGACTTATCTGTCTTTTCTTTTGTTTCTTTAACGTTGATGATATTCAAGCCGATACCGAACTTTTCAGTTGCCTGCAAGCTTGTAGTGATATCTAAAGTAGTCGTCTTTGATGAGTCAGGATTTTTACCTGATAATCCATTCAAATACACCTTGAAGGGTCCACTTACATATGATAATTGACCACCCACATATTTTTTATTGACATCCAATGCGGGATTAATTAACCCATATTTACCTTTCGTATCCGTTACGCTGAATACACCCACCATAGCACCCAACTTTTCAGTCAAAGCAAAATCTGCTTTTAATCCTGTGTGAAAGAATGGCCCATTGGTATAGTTATATGATAATGTATAGTTGAGGTTATTGGCAGCTTCTACCAATTCATAACCCACGAATGTCATAAAATTACCCATTGTGAATTTCACTTTATCGCTTGGCTTATAAGTCACAAACAATTGCTTGATGAATGCAGGGCTACCAGTATAGTTGTAGTTCGTTTCTTCAGCACGTGGTCCAAACATAACGTCCGCCACAAAGCCGATTTTTCCATTGTCTTTCGCCAAAACAAGATTCGCCATACCTAAACCGAAACCACTTTGGCTGGTATATGATGTTTTCGCGGAAGATAATTTGTTAGATGAAGCCTTGAAATAGGCATCCACTTGACCTGTAATACTGAGGGGGGCTACTGAATCAGCCTCTACAGTCTTAAAATTAGAATTGTTTGATGCAAAAAGGGATGCACTACCCATTAAGCCCACCAACGTGAGGCTTTTCATTGTTAACCTAAAGTTCATAATTAATTGGCTTTTAATTTAAGAAAAACTCTGTTTTAAATGTGTATTCAGTTGATAATTTTGTTTTATGCGGAACTTTTAAAGAGCCTTATATGGGTTAATAATTGTTGATTATGGGATGTTTGATAATTGGTAATTAAAAAAGATGCGACGTCTCATTTCTTCTTTAATGTTACAAAGTTCTAAATTATGAATGGAAATTCAATATATACTTAGTTTATAACTGAAACTTAGAATGATTGCTTGTTTGGCTTGTTTTTAAAGATATTAAATTCTGTATTTATCAAATAATTAAAATAAAATTTCATAAATATCCAAAATAATTTTGGTTGGAATTTCTGAATATTATAAATTTGACCTTCAGAAACAGCAAAACAACTATGAGAAAACTCCCAAAACCTGTTTTTAAGAAGATTATACTACCATTTGCCATTATTTTATGCATTAAACACCATTCTGAGGGTCAAACGGATTCTATAGCTTTTGTTTTTCAAGATGCTATTGAAAACGCGGTTGCCAATAATGATGATAATGCATTTGATTATGACACTCAATTTGAGCACCTTCAAGATTTTGTGCGCCATCCCCTCAATATTAACAAAGCTACCGTTTCTGATTTTGAAAATCTCAAACTGCTTTCAAGCGAGCAAATTCAGCGGATTATTCAACATCGAGTAAAATATGGTCTTTATTTTACGCTATATGAATTACAATCTGTTCTCGACCTCGATATTATTCGCCGTATTTTACCTTTTATTACCGTTGATGGCGACTTAGATGATTATCAATTACCGATGAAAGAATGGTTTAAAAGAGGTAAAAATGATTTGTTTCTGAGAACTGAACGCCGATTAGAAGCGTCGAAAGGCTTTCAAAAGGATGTTTCGGAAGGTGGTTTTACTGGCGACCGTTTTAAAACCTATCTGCGCTATCGCTATAGTTTTGGCAATCGGTTGAGTTATGGTGTCACTTTAGAAAAAGATGCGGGTGAAAAATGGCGACCCAATCTGGATTTTACCAGTTTTCACTTCAAAATTAAAAACCCCATAAAGGGAATCAACACACTGGTTTTAGGTGATTATGCCATTTCACTTGGGCAAGGTTTGATTCATGAAAATGGTTTTAACCTCGGTAAAAGTGCTTTGGTGCTGAGCATTGAAAAAAACGAACCTTTAGTGAAACCGTACACTTCCTCCAATGAATCCAATTTCATGCGTGGTGTGGCTTTGGAATATAAAATGCCTCAAAATACTGAGGGGGGGCTGTGGTTTTCCTATCGAAAACGCGATGCGAATATCATCATGCCTTTAGTCAGTGACCCTTCTGATGATTCTGTAGTCGTAAGTTCTTTGCAGTTTGTGGGCTTGCATCGCACCCGTAATGAATTGGAAGATAAAAATAGTTTGACCCTTTTTACAGTTGGTAATCGTTTTTTAAAACATATAAAAAGGGGTTCAATTACGCTAAATGCCGTTTTTAATCAGTTTGATAAAAAGATTGACCCCAAGCCCGAACCCTATAATCTGCATTATTTTAGAGGAAAATCTCTTTTAAACGTTTCAACGGACTATA
>JANPHO010000511.1:0-10636 GCA_031424515.1 Saprospiraceae bacterium | reverse complement strand
CGTTCCGCCCGAAGTCAACAAGCCACCCCCCTCAGTATCAAAGCCCATTTTACGGATTAACCAATCCGTCACGATGCGTTCGAGTGGGTTCGAGACCATGCCCATTTCATACACCGCCATACCATTATTGAGCATACCCGTGAGCATACCCGACAAAGCCGCCAAGGGTGCCACCGACGACACCTGATGCCCCATGTACTTCAGATGGTGCAAATGCATGGATTTCGCCACCACATCCCTGAAAAAATCATTCGGATTATCCAATAACGGCTTTTGAAAATCGGCTTGCCAATAATCCAAACTGTCTTCTGGCTCTATCCAATCAAGCGTTTTTTCCAGTTTTTCACTCTGAGCATCACGGAGATAATCAGCGAGGATATCCACCAATTCATGCGCCTGTTGGCGGAAATTATCGGAATTGAATGCGGTATCTATATTTTTCATTTATTTTAAAGATTGAAGAGATAAGAAGTAAGATGAAAGATTGAAGACTTAAGATTTAAGACCGGAGATTAGAGATTTAAGGCGTAACCTCTTAAGTCTTAAATTTTAAATCTTGAGTCTTAAATCTTGTGTCTTATATCTTAAAATTATTGTTTCACCCGATTTGCCAAATATACGCCCGATAAAATGATAGCTAAGCACGCAATTTGCAGACCCGTAATCGTTTCACCATAAGCTACGCCCCACAAGATAGCCACAAATGGAATCGTGTACGTCACCATTGATGAAAACAGAACATTGGTGCGTTTCAGCAACATATAAAAGAGAATTTGAGCCGCCGCCGTTCCCATCACACCCAAAAGGATGGAGGCAAAACTGGCTCTTAAAAAGGCTGTATCCGTAAAAGAGGATTGAAAATAACCTGTAAAAAGCAATATTAAAAAAGCTGGAATCGCTAAAGTCGAAAATGCGATAGCCGCAATACTTAGCGAAGGCATATCATGCAGCCGCCTTGCTAAAAGATTAGCGTTCAAGCCATAACCCACCGTTGCCAGTACTATCAACAATGAATAGCCAATGTGGCCATCAAATGTGAAGCCGTCTTTTGAAACAAACAATAAGCATAAACCGAAAAAGCCCACTAAAACTGAAGCTATTTTCTGTCTATTCGTTTTCATTTGATAAAATAAAACGCCCACTAAAATTGCAAAAAGCGGTGATAAAGCATTCAAAATACCCGCCAAAGAGCTATTAATGTGCTCCTCCGCAATGCAAAAAAGAAAGGCTGGAATGAAACTACCAATCGTACCCGAAATAACAATTGTCACTGCTTTTTCCATCGGTATCTCACGAAATTGACGAATGGCAACGGGCAATAAAACCAAGCCCGCACTAAAAATGCGCATCGCAGCAACCTGATAAGCTGAGAGCTTGACAAGCCCTTCTTTCATCAACACAAAAGAACTTCCCCAAATCAAAGTCAGGATAAAAAACAATCCCCAATTCATTATATTTTTCATATTGCAAAAGAAACGTGTATTTTTGATAAATAAAAATACTTTATTTCGATTAATTGATAACAAAATTCAATCAGTGTGGAAGATTAAAGATGCAAGAAACAAGATTTAAGATATAAGAATATCTAAGATCAAATCAAGATTCTTCAATCTGACATCTTTAATCTTATCTCTTAAATCTTAAAATATGGATATTCGCACCCTGCAAAATTTCCTTCAACTCGCCGAAACACTCAATTATCGCAAAACGGCGGAAAGCATTCTCATTGCTCAACCCGCTTTGAGCCGTCAAATCCGCATTTTAGAAGAAGAAGTTGGGGCTGAACTTTTTATTCGCACCAAACGCAGTGTGCAATTAACGGAAGCAGGATTATTTTTTAAAAATGAGGTACAACGCATAGTTCAGCAAATGGATGAAATCGTGCACCGAACCGCCGAAATCCATCGGGGCGAGGCGGGAACGTTGCGAATTGGGCACGCTTCATCGTCGATGCACTCCGTTTTACCCCAAATATTAGTCACTTTGCGGGAGCGTTTTCCGAATCTCAAAACGCTTTTGATTGAAGCCAGTAACCGTTTTGAAATTGAGGCTTTGCGAAATAGGGATATTGATTTGGGCTTCGCGCCTAATATGATTGTACCGCCCGATTTTGATAGTTTGGTGATTTATCGGGAGAATTTTGTTTTGATATTGCCCGAAAACCACCCCCTCAGTATAGACACCTTCCAGAACGTTGCGCAAGTAGCAAATGAAAATTTCATCATTCCCCCGCGCATGGCGAGTCATGGCTATGTTGAAACTATTGAAGCGATATGTCAGTCGGCAGGTTTTCTGCCTCGTGTGGAGCAGGAATCGGGACATTCAGCTACAGTTTTGCGGTTGGTAGAAGCGGGATTAGGCGTTTCTATAGAACCCAAATCCTCACTCAGCGCACAAAATATGCGGGTAAAATATATCGAATTACGGGATATTCCGCAGAAGGCTGAGATGAAACTGATTTGGTTGCGCGAGCGAACACACAGCATTCAAAAGTTTTTAACCGTCATTGAATCCTTCATTACGGTTTAAATATGTACTACTTTGTACACATTTGTCATTACAGGTATGTACACGTCATGACAATTTCATTAATTCATTTTGCAATTTTTCAATCTGAGATTGATACCCCTCAGTAATATCCTTGAATTCGGCTTGATTTTGCTCAAAAATGGTTTCAATCACCATCTGACGCAATAGTTTATTGTCCCTAAAATCCTGCATACTCAACGGCTTTTTAGAGGTTTCTTCGAGGTTTTGAATGAATTTGTTTTTTAAGGGGCTGGATTTAATGTGTCGAACAGCTTGTTCGGTTATATTGGGATTAGTAGACGTCAACTCTCTGATGCGGTTATAAATCTCCTCCGTTTGTTCATCTTTTAAAGCATCTAACTGCTTTTTAAGCGTCAAAAGAAGAGTTTGTTTCTCTTGAATTTTAGCTGTTTTTACCCGTTTTTCCTCCGTTTCACTCGTAAAATTCTGCCTCAAAGCTTGGAGGAAAAACCCCGCAGGATTTTTAAGCGTACCATTTTTTTGTCCATCTTCAGTAACTCTTATCGCTTTTAAGATTTGAGCCTCCGTTTTACTTTTCAACTCATTCATAAAAACCGTGGGCGACACGCCAAAGGACATCACAACTTTTTCTTGAAAACGCAAATAAAGCGTATCCTCAACTTTAGAAGTATCGGTAATCACTGACACTGTCTCATCGGGCGTGGGAAGTGCTTGAGAAATAGCATTTTTTTCAGTTTTTTTATAAAACTCAAAAAGCAGAGCTTCCACCCTCCTACCCCGTTTTACTTTACCTATTTTAGTTATAGTTATGTCCGTGAAGCGGTTTATATCCTCAAAAGCAGGTTCGATGATTTTCTGATAAAAATTGGCAAAAAGCGGGTATTCAGTCGTTATTTCAAAGATTCTTTTCAAATAATCTATTTCTAACTGTCTGCGACCGATGCGTTCGTACTGTTTCAGATGCTCATAAATCCTCAAAGTGTAGTTACTTTTAAGGCTTGTGATGTTCTCAATATCGTAACTCGTGAATTTCTCCTTCAATTGTAGCAGCAAAGGCTTCATTTCGGGGTGAATACAGACCTCCACATACTCGTTTTTAACCCTTGTTTTATCGTCTTTAGCCTCTTTTAAGGTGTCTGTCATAATAATAATGGGATATTTACGCTCTCGAACCGCCCCTTCCACTTCATAAGGCACATAAAATACCTTTTTGAGCAAATTATCCGTCGCTTCTCGCAGCAAATGGTATGAAGCCTTGTCTTTATGCAGCTTGAAATCATCAATCACATCGCGGAGATAAATCCTAAAAGGCTGAAAATCAATATCTTCTGGTCGAATAATAGTCAAAAGCTTGGTAAAAACGCGCGTTTCCCAAATATCGAACTTATATCGGGCTTCTACCAAATCATTGGACTTCCGAATAAGCTTTATTCCTTTATTTTTAGAAGCAATTTTCTTCATTTCAGCATTTTAACAGAGAAAACTCAATATTTGACCGTGAACTATAACTTATTTAGGTAAAAAAGACAAATACCTAAAAAAGTTATAGATAAACACCTAAAACGGGTCAAATACGAGCGTAAATTAACAAAAATATTTCCTAAAGTAGTTATATTTTTTCCTAAAGTAGTTATATTTTTTCCTAAAATGGTTATATAAAACCCTAAAATAGTTATATTTTTTCCTAAAATGGTTATATTTGAGCACATAACTACTTCATTCTCAATTAGTTACAAAGCCATAAAATACAAAAATAGAGTAAATAAATAAAATACAACAACATTGCCTTTTTTGTTGATGTTGTCCTAAAATGGTTATAGTTAAAAATAAAAGCTGCTCCTTTTTATAAAAGAAACAGCTTTTATGCGTATATTTTATGCCTTTTTACATATTTGTTGTTTTCTCCGCGAAGAATTTCTTCAAAAGCGAAACCACAAGATGGGTCATGGTTTGCCCCGATTCATCTTTGTGCATTTCTATTTTGGCGAATAATTCGTCGGGTATATCTATTGAAATACGGCTTCTACCGTCGCGCTTACTACTCGTAGCTGGTTTCGATGCCACGGCCTCTCCAGCAGACTCCTTTTGAGGTGGATTTGAGGCTTTTTCAACGATACTGGGTGCTGTGATGATTTGACTTTTATTGATGGATGAGGCTGATTTCTGAAATGACGCTTCTAAATCCTCGGCTGATATGGCGGGTGTTATATTTTTAGGTAAAATCTTTTTCATTGTTCGTATAATTTTAGAAATTGGCAATAATCGTTTCTAATTCATCCGTCAGTGCTTCTATTTCGGCTTTGGCTTTTTCATCTTTGTACTCAATCACCCCTACCCCGTCGCTGACACTTTCCGCATACGCCAATCGCTGAGCCAAGCGAGTTTTGAGCATCGGCAATTGTGGGTAATGACTGAGGGCTTCTTCCACGTTTTTGGCGATATTGGATTTGGCTACAATGCCGTTCATAACCACAAAACCCCTAATTTTTCGATTGTCTTCTCGCTCGGCAGCTAAGCGGTCGTATTGTTCCAAAAATTGTTCAAAACTCCTATAATCCAGTTCAGATGGGCGAACAGGAATAATGACAATATCAGCGGACCAAATAATACGGCTTTGCACTTCTGCCAAAGTCGGACAACCGTCAATGATGATAATATCAAAATTTTCTCTTAAACTTGGGATATTATAAAAAAGCTGTTTGGCGGCTTGAGTTTCTACTTTTATAAAAGGTTCTTTTTTAGCTTCTGCCCTATTCTCCCCCCAAACCATTGCTGATTTCTGACCTTCATCCAAATCTACGAGGCATACTTTTTTCCCTCGTTGCGCAAATCCTACGGCGAGATTAATTGAGAGAGTCGTTTTACCAACTCCTCCTTTTAAGTTCGTTACAGCTATTATCATAGTTTTTAAATTTTAATTTTGTCATGACACGTCAATACATGTGTGCAAATGTAAGTATTTATTTGTACGAAGCAACATTTTACTTGACAAATTTACACAAATCATGTTTTGTATAAATTAAAACACACAAATACGTACTTGTATTGATTTGTCATTACAAGTATATGCACATTGTGTTTTTTGCTGAACTCTTTAAAATGTCAAAGTGAGCTAAATTTCTGATTTGAGCATTTTAAAATACGCCTACCATCAAGTTTCCATTTCAATAATGAAAATCGTTTAAAAGGCTTAAAAGAGTGCTCAATTGAAGTCGACACTAGCTTTTTAATTATCAATAAGACTAGATTTATGCTCGAAGCTTTCAATCTGTACACACGTGTAATGGCAAGTCATTACACGTGTGTACAGATGCTTTATATTTCAATGCTTTTTTTTAAAATTTTAGTCATTTTAGATTTAGAGTAGTTCGTTTTAAAATTCTTTTAGAAAAGTTTTTAACGGATGTTCTAAAGTATTGCCTCAATCCATTTTTCTTGAATCTGTCATTACTTGTGCACATTTGTAATGACACGTACACACAAACATAAAAAAACGATTTTAGAAAAGCATCTAAAACCGTTTTTACTGAGGGGGTAGGAAGAGACTTTTTAAAACCTTAAAGCCCGCCAAGGATTATTGATTTCTTTTTTCAAGGCCATTAACTTTTCTTGTATAGCACTTTTACGACAATCAGGGTCATTGAGCAGAGTATCTATTTTAATATTAATTCCTTGTTTATCTGGATTTTTGCCCAACTCCGCTAACAGTTTATTTACTTTGATAGCGCCCACACTGACACTCATTTGGGTTTTGAGCACATTTATACTGAGGGGGTGCAGCACTTTGCCGAATTCAGTTATAGCTGCATCGAAGTTCTTATTTTTTAAATCCCAATGCGCTAAATAATACCAGCCCGCAGTGGAAGTGATGCTGTCTGTGCTGTTCGCCATATTTTGTAAAGCTGCTCGATTATTGGCTGCATAGAAGTTTTGACCTTCAGAAAAAACATCTTTTTTATCTTGCCCGAGCGTTTCAGTTTCCTCGGTTGTGAATCCGTAGGACGTCGAAATATTGGAAAAAGAAGGAACAAATAGATTCGCATAAAAGAGGATTCCCCCCAAAATGAACGCACAGCCAAGAGCCAACCGTTTTAAAAGAAAAGTAGAAGTATTTTTTTCTGAAACCCGTGGGCTACTCGGGCGAAATACAAGGCTGAGCCGTTCGCCGAGTGATAACTGAGGGGGCGGCAAATCTAAGTGCGTTTTAGCCATATTTCTGCCCATTATTTTTAATTCCTGCTCGCCCACAAGCTGAACGGCAGCGTCAAAAAACTGATAAGGCACTACGGCTTCTTGCAGCGATTTGTCCGTTTTTAATAGTTTTTCAAAAGCTGACTTTTCATCGGGGGACATTGTACCTGAAAAGTAAGCTTCAATTTGTGCGTCGTATGGGTTTTGGTTTGTCATTTCTAATAGTTTTAAAAGATTTAAATTCCATAATCAAATAATGTTTCGGTGCATTCATCGAGATTGCGACCAACTAACTCAGCCAGTTTTTTGCGGCAACTCCAAGCCATTGGCTGCACCGCTTTTTTATCAATTCCGATAATTTCTGCTATTTTTTCCAAATTTTCCTCTGGTGGCTTGTGAAAATACATGACCAGCATGAGTTTTTTGTACTGTGGCGAAAGCTTATCGACGTAGTGCATGAGTTTAGTTTTGCACCAAACGTGGTGCTCGTTGTCTCCGATAGACGTTTCTTGGGTGGCTTCTTCATCGCCCATTAATTCATTTTTAGGGTCTTTTTTTCTCATCATTTCTAGACATAAAAGTTTACAAATTCGCCAAAAAACGGCATCACCATCTCGTGGAATATTGCCGTTGTGAATCATTTTAATGAAACGAATGGCGGCTTCAATCAAAATATCTTTCCATTCAGTCGCATCGGGTAGGATATTTTCATACTTTTTAAACATGAAATAGGCTTTTTTTTGACAAAATTTATCTTCATACACCATAGCCATGGCTTTAGAAGAACCTTCTTGCCCCATTTGCGCTTGTGAAATAATGTTGCTCCAATTGGTTGTCATAAATGCTTTTTAAAAGGTAGGTGATGGAAAAGCTTTGGTTTTAATAAAAAGAGTGAAATATTTTTTAATCCCATGTCACCGCTTAATGCGGTGGCATGGGTAAACATGTTATATCCATGCCACCGTTTGGAGCGGTGACATTGGGTTTACTTGCGTTTGCGATAAATAACCCAACCACTAAAAATGGCGATAATACCGCCAAATACGTAAAAAAGATTAGATGTCGATGCGGGGTTTTCCAAGTTGACCCCCTCAGTATTTCCGACTAAAACGAAGCCTGCCCAGTAAAAAGGATGCGTTTTTTCATCGGTCATGTACCGATTTTTAGCGGTCATCAGAGCGGCATCTTTAGTCATTTTAGGGTTATCTTTCAAAGCTTTGTAAAATTGTGGCGTCAATTGACTGGTCGCTTGCGCATTCACAGACCAAAGCGTGGTCACAAAACTCTGAACACCTGCCAATGCCAAACCCCATGACATACTAATTGCCCCTTCACCTTTATAAACAGTGGAACTGGTCGCCGTTTCACACGCCGAAAGAAAGACCAATTTGAGGTGGGGGAGAGATTTATCGAACAATTCAGAAAGGAAAAGAACCTCATTGGTGTTCAATTTATCGGTGGCTTGGGTGAGTCCAATAAAATTAAATTTGGGTTGACTGACCAGTACACCATGCGTGGAAATATGCAAAATGGTACTGTTTTGGGCCATATCTAAAAAGGCTTTTTTATTGGCTTTTTCACCTTTAAAAACCTCAGTACGAGCGTATTGACTAATTTTAGCTACTTCATTTTCGTTGGAAGGAATCGGTTTTAAGGTGACAGAATCCGAAAATGATAAAATCCTATCTTTTATATTTTGCTTAAAAGTGGGGGCAAAAGCGGCAATTTTATCGCTCTTATTACCATTTTCACGCGCAGTCTGCATTAAAGCGTGGAGATTTGCGGAATAATTATAACAAATGGCGTATTGCTGCACTAAAAATGCTCCTTGCTGGTGCACCTGCTCATAAGTGGTGGTTTGCGGATTGCTTACAAGGGCTTCAAACGGGATTTTACTGAGGGGGTACTCGGGCACAACGATGAGCCGTTGCGGTAAAATATTTTTAACAGGCTCAATCAATATTTTGTACAAAGCATGGGCATTTTGACAATAAACGCCTTGCCCTGTGGTACTTTGTTGAGCTAGATAATGTTGAACCGAATCAATATTTTTATTAAAATCGGAATTTAAAACCATTACACGGTACTCAATCGGCTGATTTTTACGCACCACGAAAATGTGCAAACGGTTGGAATCTTCTTCGATAAAATACTCCAAGAGGGCTTGATTTTCGGCTAAAAGTTGCGTCTGTATTTTATGACAAGTCCAAAGACTATCAGCATTATAGACACTGTTAATTTGGCTTTTAATAGCGTACCAAATATTAATTTTTTCGCCATCCAACACCTTTTTTTGATTTAAAAGCCCTTGATTTTGAGGGTTTTCGGCAAGTTGCTTTTCAATATCATTGATATCAAACTTATTTTTAGCCAATTTCTGCTTGATGTCGTCGGGCAATTGTGCGGTCAATTTAAGTTTTACGTTCTCCAATAAAACCATCGCTTTACTTTGCTCGGAGAAGTTAAAAGCTTGCTCCAAATACTGCGTTTCACCGTATTGACAGTACAATTCGACGCATACATTGATGGCTTTTTCTAAAATATGCCTTGTTTTACCCGAGATACCCAGTTTTTCATTGTCGCCCATGTAATCCTGACGAATGAGGTTAATGAGTTTACTCAAAGTATCGTACACCATGAGTGCTTTTTCCTTTTCTTTCAATTGAATATGCGTTAAAGCCATATCGTTGAGCGTCATTAAAAGGTCGAAACGGTCGCCTTTAAAAGATTCTAAAGCGGGAAGTATCCCCCCGAGTTCTCGGGACAGCCCCTCAGTATTTAAGCCAAAATTGAGATATTTAAGGGCTTTTAAATAGTCTTTTTGAGCCTCTTGATAGTTTTTAAGGTCATAAAGGGTTTCACCCCTATTGATGTACATGCCTATTCTATCGCCTTGTTCGCTGGGGTTTGAAATGGCTTGTTTTTCAAAAGATTGAATGTGCTGAGAGAGTAGGGTATGGGCTTGCTTGAATTGCTTATTTTTACGAAGGGATTCGCCCCGATTCATAGAGCATTTTAAAATTGCTGAGCTATCTTCTATGATTTTATAGTTGCTGATTGCTTGCACGTAATATTTTTCAGCCTCATTGTAATGATTCCATTCCTGCATACAATTGGCGATATTTAAATATAAACCCGCTAAATAGTAGCTTTTTTTATCTGTATTGAGCGTGGAACAGAGTTCAATACCTTCAAGGGCAACTTTTTGAGCTGCTTCATAAAGCTTTTCTTTTCTTAAAAGTGAGGTGTAATCAGTGGCAATTTTGATGATTAATTCAGTGTTTTTCGAGGTGTTTTTAGCCGCTTTATAAATTTCTGAAAAGGCATTATGAGATAATTCCGTTTCACCCAAAACGGAATAAATGCGGGCTGTTTCGTAGCCATTATTTAAATAAAGAGCATTATATGCCTGTAAAGTATCCAATCGGTATTTTGAAATCACTTGATTGACGGCATTGTGGACTTTAATGGCATTGGAATAATCATGCTGTTTGGAGTATGAAATGCCTGTATTAAAAAGCAAAATTAGGCGTAACTGATTGCTATCAGAGTGGGTTTTGCTGAGCAATGTTATGCCTTTGGTGAAATAGCTTCGCGCAGTGGTAAAACCCTCAAAAGTATTGGCTGCTAAGGCGATTTTGCCCACTGTACGGCATGAATCAGCTAATGCGAATTGGGTTCCCAAATCTGCACTAAGGGCATTTTGCTCTATGATTTTATCAAAAAGAGCGTAATTTTTAACCGTTTTTACGGAATCAATGGCAATGTGGATTTGCTGCTTGAGTTCAGCCATCGGAACTAAGCGTTGATTTTTTTCTTGGCAACTTCCTATCAATAAAGCCATGGAAAGGAAGGCAACCAATCTGTGAAATGTTTTCATTGAAATGGTTTGTTCTGTTGTGCTGCTTTTTAATTAAAAATGGATAATTGAGAA
>JANPHO010000510.1:0-7194 GCA_031424515.1 Saprospiraceae bacterium | reverse complement strand
TTGGCTTGATAAACACTGGATTGAGCGCTTTTTATGGCTTGTTGCTCTTTAATCATTTTAAAAGTATTGAAGCCAAAAGTTGCGGAATATTGCCGTCTGGAATTCGTCAAATCATCCGTTCCGTATTTCAGTCCTAAATCTTTTAAAATGGGGATGCGATAATCTAATTTATTGAGGAAATCAAGAGATTGCGAACTGGTGGTGACTCGGCGTTCTTTTTGCACGCTCGTCAATATATCTTTTACCGATATTTTTATGGGGTCTTCCGTAAAAGAAGAAGCCAGCAGCCACAGGCTTACTACTAAATAAAAGTTTTTCATAGTCTTGTTCGTAAATTGAGTTCCCTCACAGGTTTGTATCCTAAATTGCAAACAAAGTTTACTCCAATTTATCCGAAAATCAACTAAACGAGCCCTTTTAATACGAAATTACCCTGTTTTTTGTATCTTATACTTTAGGCTTTATTGACCTTTTAGCTTAATAATCATCTTTTCTCCAATGTAAAAATCATTGTTTGGTGGCAGATTAATATACAGCTCCCGACCCCACGTGCTGGATGTTTGGAACTTGCGCAAACGAGAAGGCAACTCTATTAACTGAGGGGTAGTCCCTATCAATATAGCTTTAGATTTGACGGACGGACGGCGGGCAGCGTACACCTCTACTGTATCACCCAAGCGATAAGCGATGTCCACTGATTCAGGTAAAAAGCCTTTTATTTTATTGGGTTTTTGAGGATTTATCTTTAAAAGTTGGCTATACTGAGGGGTTATCTGATTTTCAAAAACAAAGACATTTTCAATAAATCCGTCAATAGGTGCTAATAGGACTAGTTTTCCTTTGGCTTGCTCCAAAAAACTTATCTCTTGATTAACAGTGCTTTCTTTTGAATCAAAAACCGTCGTTTGAGCCGCTTTTCCTTGATTCAATTCATTCAATTGAGAATAAAAACGCTGCTCTTCTACTTTTAAAGCTTTTTTTAAGGCATTCATTTTTTCGACAATTAAGCTCTTACCGTTATCGCTTTTCCCCTCTCCTACCACTTTCCGAAGCGCGGCTTGGGTTTTTTCTTCCGATTCTAAAAGTTGAATTTGAGAACGCAAATCATTGGTTTTAATGGCAAAATCCGACCGCAATTTTTCAATTTCTTTATCCACATCCTGCGCGCGGGCTTGTTTTTCGGCGGAGGCTACTTGAATTTCATTGTTTTTAAGCGTGGTTTCGCGGTCGAGTTCGGGACGTTGCAAAAGCATCAAAGTATCCCCTTTTTTAACTTGACTGCCCGCTCTCACATATATTTTATTGACCACCACCGGGTTTTCAAAATTCAAAATCTGCCCCTCAGTATCAGCCGTTCCGAACACTGTAGTTTGGCTCGTTTTCACAAAACTATTCATTAAAAAGCAGGCTATGATGAATAAAATCACCCAAAAGGCATATAAGACATTGAATTTCATAGTATTTTACTTATTATTTTTTTTGTTGAGGGTAACTATTTGTATCTTCAAAAAACTCAAAACTTGCAAAAAATCCTTTTGTTTCATCTCGTCTTTAAATTGTAAAGTATATTCATAAATACGAATACCACTATCAATTGCACCTACTGTTAATATTTTTTCTTGAGCGATACCATCTAAAGTCCAGTACGTGCAATATTCATCCATGGCTATTTTAAAATCATCACTGAGGCGCGTCAGTTCGTCTGTTTTTATTTTAATACTCCATGATACTAAATTTGAAAAATGGAATGGCGAATAAAGAATCAAAAATGATAAACCGCAAAAAAGTGATGTGCCCAATGTAGCAATGATAAATCCATATAAGCCACACGCAATACCCACGCCTAATGAAGCAAACATAAAAACACTATCGCGGGGATTTCGCAAAGTTGTTCTAAATTGCACAATATTCAGCGCGCCCAACATGCCCAAGCCCGACGCAATATTATCCCCAATGGCTTGTAAAACCATTGTGGCAATCATAGCACTGGCAATGAAAGTCTGAATCAAACCGTAATGTTTGATGGAGTTTTGGGTGGTTCTATGGTACGTAAAAGCAATCAGAGCCGATAAAAGAAATGATAAAATGAAACTAAAAATTATCATCTCCCAAGTCGGGTTCTCGATTCGGGAATATGTTGAGAAAAATTCTTGCATGCTAAAAAGCGTTTTTTAGGGTATCGAGCAAGGAATATGCCACGATATTAATATTGAGCATAATTTGTTTGATTCACACTTTAAAATAGCATCTTTGTAGCACTCAATTATTTTCTATTAAAATGATATACACCATGAAAATCCTCTATTTTTTAGGCCTATTTTGCGTATTTAATGGTATTTTAAAAGCCCAAACCCCTGATTTAAAACCTTCCACAAAAGGCATAACGGGCAAACCAGATACAGGCTATACCACTTTTAAAGCCCATAAAGACATTCTGAAATCGCACCCCAGAATTCCCATCTCTTGGGTGGTTGATAAGCCAACCCCCTCAGTATTGGAGCAACGAGACATCGTTTATGCCAGCATTGGCGACCGTAAACTGCAATTGGATGCGTTTTATCCTAAGAAAAAAGTAAAAAAAGGGCGTCCAGCTATACTTATTATTCACGGCGGCGGTTGGCGCACGGGCAATCGCACGCAGCATGTTCCATTGGCTCAGCATTTGGCGGCACTCGGCTATGTCTGTTTTACCGTCGAATATCGCCTTTCCACCGAAGCCCTCTACCCTGCTGCCGTTCACGACCTCAAAGCCGCAATCCGTTGGATGCGAGCCAATGCTAAAAAATACCAAATTGATACCAACCGCATAGCTGCTTTAGGGTTTTCGGCGGGTGGCCAACTCTCTGCATTATTGGGCAATACAGGCAATAATCCTTTATTTGAAGGCAATATTGGAACTTTGGGCCATTCCTCAAAAGTAAATGCGATAGTAGATATTGATGGCATTTTGGCTTATATCCACCCCGAATCGGGCGAAGGGGATGATAGTCGCTCTACATCAGCTGCCACATATTGGTTTGGATTTTCTAAAACAGAAAATCCAAATGTCTGGAATGAGGCCTCCGCTTTAACCCATGCTGGAGCCAATTCCCCTCCTACCCTATTCATCAATAGTGGTGTGGATAGAATGCATGCGGGTCGTGATGACTACCGTAAAAAGTTAGATGACTTTAAAATTTATACGGAAGTACAAACTTTTCCCAATTCCCCCCATTCGTTTTGTTTATTCAATCCGTGGTTTGAGCCCACAGTAAAATATGTGGTGGATTTTTTAAAAAGGGTATTTTAGAACCTTTATGGTTCGTATATTTTGTGGTAAAATACTCAAAAATCTCAATTTTAAAATGAAAAACAAGGTTCTTCTAATCGTATTTTTTATAATTGCAACGACACCCATTTTCGGACAATTCAACCCCGAAAAACCAGACCTTTGTCAACGCAGTTTTTATACTGAAACCCAAGCTGTGGAAGTACATCAAGCCACTTCTAAATTGTATTCGGATAAAACAAGTTGGGAAAAACGAGCTGTTTTAATAAAAAAGGGCATTTTAGATGGTGCTGAAATCAAAAAAATCAGCCATAAAAAGCCTAAAAATATCGTCATCAATAGTAAAAAGGTACTCAATGGATATGCTGTAGAGAATGTTTCCTTTGAAAGTATGGAAGGTATTTATGTTACAGGCAATCTTTATACACCCCTCAGTATGTCGGGCAAAAGTGCCGCTATTCTATGTCCACATGGTCATGGCTCTGACCCTCGATATAAAGAATATACCCAACAACGCTGCGCCACACTGGCCCGAATGGGTGCTGTTGTTTTTGCCTACGATATGGTTGGGCAAGGCGATTCAAAGTACTGCGACCACAAAATTGAAAAAGTGTTGAAATTACAGTTGATTAACAGCATTCAAGCAGTCAATTTTTTAATCAGTCTTCCTTTTGTCGATAAAAATCGCATTGGCATCACAGGTGAATCGGGCGGTGGTACGCAAACTTTCTTATTGGCAGCGGTGGATGAGCGCATAAAAGTATCCGTTCCTGTAGTGATGGTATCGGGTCATTTCTTTGGTGGCTGTGTTTGTGAAAGCGGAATGCCCGTTCACAAACGCCCGACGCATCAAACTTCCAATGTTGAAATTGCCGCTTTGATGGCACCCAAACCCATGTTACTTGTTTCAGACGGTGATGATTGGACTAAGCATACGCCAGAGTTTGAATATCCCTTTATTCAACGGGTTTATGGTTTTTACAAAGCAGAAAACCAAGTGGGAAATGCTCATTTCCCTGCTGAAAAGCATGATTATGGCGTTTCAAAACGGATGGCAGCTTATCCATTTTTAGCCAAACATCTTGGTTTAGATTTGGATAAGGTGATGAAAGACGGTAGGATTGATGAATCAGCGAATACCATATTGTCCGTAGAGTCGCTACAGGTTTTTAATAATGCGCATCCAAAACCCATGAATGCTATCAGTGGGAATGATAATATTACCAAAATTTTAGATAAAAAATAGAGGTGTTAACAAGAATGTAGTGTATCAAGTTGGTTATTTTGTAGGTGCAACATTCCAAAAGTTTAAAACTTTTGGAATGTTTAGACACAGCGTATGCATATTTTTTAAATTAAAACTTAATCCTCTAAGAATCTTGAAGCGTTTTAATCTCTTTTTTAATCGCTTCAATCTCTAAACCTATTTTCTGTGTTTCCTCAAAATTTTGTGGATACAATTTAAAAAAGCGGTCATTCATAATACTGCTCAGTGCCACATTATTTTGATAAGCAGCGCGCGGTGTTTTCTGATCCATGATGGAACGGTAAAACATCGTTCCCTCCCCAAATTCATTCAAAACGTGTTGATAAGCTTCGTTAAAAATATTGACATCGCTGGCAAGTTTTTCAAAAATAGGTTTAAGTGAAAGCGTGTACTGTTTAGTCATGAGTAAAAGTCGTTTTTCAAGCTGTTTGAGCGCACTTTGCTTGTCGCGTTGCTCTTTGAGTTGGCGTTGATTTTCAACCTCTTTTGTGGCTTTACTGGTTACCCAATCCTCTTGCAATGCTTTGATGAAAAAGCCAACAGGATTCTCAGTACCCGATTTTGAATTTTTTAAAAGATTGATTTTCTCACTGTAAAACGCTTCGGTATTGCCGCAACGATGTGCCGCTATTTGCCTTTTTTTCTCATCTTTAATCACATCAAAGCCCAATTTTATATAGGCTTCGACTGTATCAAAAGCAATTCCGACACCTTTTAAAGTCAACTTTAAAACATCCGTCTCAGTATTATCAACCGATTTTTCAGCAACATCAAATGCCAATGAAAATTGCGGGTCTTGAGGCTCAGCAGTAGGCACGTTACTTTTTATGTGAAAGATGAGTTTTGTTACTTTTTTACCCGTTTTCACTTCCTCATATTCGAAGGTTATATTTGTGTTCTTCGTTATATCTTTTTTCGTCGGTTCTAAAACGCGGGCTTTAAAATGGCTGTATTTCTCATACGATGAGCCAATCATCTGTTGTAAGCGGTCAATATCTTCAAAAACCCGTTTTCCAATCGTTTTATATTGAAATAAAATTTCATACAAGCGAATGGAATATCCACTCGACAGGCGTGGAATATTATTGAGGTGAAAAGACGTGAAATTATTCTTCAATTGCAGTAAAAAAGGCTTTAACTGACCCGATATTTCAAAAATGATTTCACCCGTTTTATAATTCAACTCATAAGACGAAATGAAAAAAGCCGTAATCACCCTCTTTGGTTCAGGACGAATTTCTATGGGTTGCTTATTGAGTCGAATGGCAATTTCCCGCAAATCTTGATAAAATTTACCATTCGGGAATTCTGGTTTATATCCCAAATAGCTTTTAAGCGTAGAAATATCAATTCTATAAAATCTTAAATCCTCATCATCGGGGCTTATAAGCGAGACAATTAAGCGTGAAACTTTGTGCGCCCGAGTAGTAACTTTAAGGTCAATATCGGTTTCAGTGCCATCTTTTTTACTAACTGTGCGCGGATAAGTCGCTTCTATCAATGGGTTCGATTGCGTAACAGCCCAATCCTTTATGATTATGTTCTTATTATTTTCTTTTTCCATCATCCAATGTTTCATCAAAAATACAAAAGCCACATGTATTACCAAACTGTGATAATACTTTTTTCAAAGAAAATATAAAAAACACGATACCAAAATGTGGCATTTAGGATACCAATCTGTGGCAAAAAGCAAAGATTCGATACCAAAATGTGATAATAAAGCTAAATACAGTACCAAAATGTGGCAAAAAGTAAGATAAATAATTGGTAATCAATGTTTTATGGGGCTCTAAAACAAGAAATATTTAAAACAAGTTAAAAAACAATTATAAAACTTGTTGATACCTTTTTGTGGCATTTACTTTTTAGATCATAATTTCCACTAAAACAATATAAATTCAAGATTTACCAAATGCCACAAAAAGGTATTGGATGTTTTTAAAAAGCTTATCCCCTATTTTATAAATATTTCAGTATTTCTAAATGCCACAAAAAGGTATCAAATTTAGACTGAAGTACTTTTTGAAATGAATTTCCTTGGAAATAGAGGTTATATTTTTACCTAAATATCTGAATACCAATGTTTTGCGTAACCCCTCAGTATTATATCCGAACTTACTCTTTTACAATTGTTTTCAACTTTGCTCACCTCCCAAATGCCACAAAAAGGTATCGATTTCTGATTTGTTTGGTGTTCTCCTTTTACTTCTGAGTATTGCCACAAAAAGGTATCAAGTGGCTTTTATTAAATTTCCCCTTTTTTACATCTCCTCTTACTTAAAGTAGGGTTTTCAATATAAATGCCACAAAAAGGCAGCAATTCGCTATGTTTTGATAATCAATTGTTTATAAATTTAATGAAAAACGTTTTGTTGTTTTAGAGTTTCCTAAAAATCGTAAAAACGTGCTATTTTATAACTTTTCATATCGTTCTTGATGTAGCGTTTTTGTATAAAAAGGATGCTTTAAAAATTCAACTTTGAAAAGCTTTTAAAATGCAATTTAATTTATATGCTTAAATAATTGTAAATCAATATTTTAAAAATAAAGTTAAAAATTAATTTGTTTTAAAATATTGATTTACAATTATTTAAGCATATAAATTAAATTGCATTTTAAAAGCTTTTCAAAGTTGAATTTTTAAAGCATCCTTTTT
>JANPHO010000509.1:0-2150 GCA_031424515.1 Saprospiraceae bacterium | reverse complement strand
CTTTTAAAAGATTCTGTTCGTAATCCGTTTTAAAAGTCAAAACGCTTATATTGATAGGTGTATTCATTTGATAAATGCGCTCGAATAATTTCACCGTTTCAGTACCATTATAATACGCATTCGGTTGGTCATTCAACCTTTTACTGTCATAAATACCATAATCCGCATCCATATTCAAGACATGACCAAGCGTATCCGCAAAGCGATAATTGGTATTTAAATAGATATTTTTATTATCGTATTTTGAAATACTTTGCGCCACCAAAACTTGATTGGGCGCATTTTCAGATATCTTTGTTATAGGCGTGCGGCTGTTATTGGTAAAAATGCCACTGTTGAAATTGCCGTTTAAAATAACCCCAAAAGTACTTTTATTATTAATGAAAACATCCAAACCCGTTTTCACATTATTGGAAGTAGCGTCATTGACTGTGACCGTTTTTAAATCATAAATTACACCATTTTGTTGGCGATAAAAATCCATAAAACTCCGTGTGTTACCCAATCTGTTGCTGTAAGTAGCAAATAAATTGGTTTTTTTATTGCGGTTATTGAGTGAAATGGAGCTATTCAATTTGCCATAAACCCCATATGCCGCGCCTAAAGCCACTGTGCCATTTGTGCCAAAACGCTTGTCTTTTTTAAGTTTTAAATTGATAATACCCGCAGTGCCCGCTGCATCGTATCGCGAAGAAGGCTGCGTGATGATTTCAATCGCTTCAATATCAGAGGCTTGCAAGGTCTTTAAAAAATTGGTCAAATCTTGACCCGTCAATACTGAAGGTTTGCCATCAATATAAATCAGCACGCCCGTTTTACCTTCTAATATGAGGTTTTCATTGTTGTCAATGATAACACCTGGGGCTTTTCGGAGCAATTCAAACCCCGTTGTGCCCGTTGCACTTAACGAACTTTGAACGTTAAAAACCGTTTTATCCGCCAAAACTTCCACCATTGGCTTTTGGGAACGCACGACAACTTCCTTCAATTCCCGTGTTTCGACCTTTAATACTGAGGGGGGTAAGTCCTTGTCTTTATCAACGATTTCAAAGGTATTTGAGTTGAATTTTTGAAAACCGATGCTATTGATGGTGATATAAAATTGCCCAACGGGAACATTAGAAATTTTAAAACCACCGTTTGCGTCTGCAACATCGGCTTTGACGAGCGTAGAATCTTTCGCTTTAAAAACGGCAATCGTCGCAAAAGGCACGGCTTCGTTGTTTTCACTTTTCGCCAAACCTCTGATATTGAAAGTTTGTGAAAAGAGATTTAAGGTAAAAAAGAACGATAAGGTAAAAATGGATAGCTTTTTCATTGCATAAAGTTTAAAAATTGAGTAATCATGTGACAAAATTACAGCACCCCCTCAGTATTTCCCACCCCTTTCCGTCGAGTTGCTCAATAGGTCGTTGAAATGAAAATGACCATTCAACGGTCTATTTGTCAATTCACCGATTTGTGGCGGTTCGATAATCGTTTGTATTGTATCTTTCAGCTTAAAATTTATCAGAAATGACAGCATCTTTTTGGCAAAAGAAAATTATTGGTGAAGTAAAAGTCAGTTGGATAGCCATAATAATAGGGTTTTATTTTTTCCTGTACGTCCTCTATGTAGCTACTTTAACATACAACGAATCGGGCTATATGGACTACTCAAAAAGGACATTTACAGACATGTTTTTATCTTATGCGAGGGCACAAACATTTGATTATCTATTCAAATTTCTCTTGACTATACCGCTTTGTTATTTATATTTTAAATGGATTGCTAATTGGCGTTTGACCGTAAAAATGGTTTTGCACCTTTTTACAATGGTTTTATTCGTTTTTGTATGGAAAAACATCTTCTATTTCACAATGGAGTCATTTGGTTGGGGGCATTTGAGGGGAACAGCTCAAGTTTGGGACATTTACATTCCTGCTTTATTTTATGTCATTCAATTCGGCTTTTTTCACGCTTTTGAATACTATTATCAACTTCAAAAACAAAAAGAATTGGAGCATACATTGCGTCAAGTGTCGCTACAAAATGAATTATCTGCCATCAAAGCGCAGCTCAATCCGCATTTTTTATACAATGTTTTCAATACCATCAGCGCCTCCGTACCGCCCGAACAAGAGCGCACACGGGAAATGATAGCCGAATT
>JANPHO010000508.1:0-2958 GCA_031424515.1 Saprospiraceae bacterium | reverse complement strand
TAAATCAAAATCATCAGGCAAACCCACACCATTATCTTGAACACCTAAAACCAACTCTTTTTGTTGTTGACGGAATCGTATTGTAATTTCACCTTCGGTACGGTCTTTAAAAGCATATTTATAACAATTGGTTATTAATTCATTTAAAATCAAACCCAAGGGGATTATTGTGTCAATATCCAAAACCGAATCATCCACATCTAAGGTAATTTTTAAATCTTGAAGTTCGCTTTTTTGCGATTTTTCAATATTTTTAGTGAGCATTTCAAGGTAAGACTTAATTTCTATCGTAGTCAAATTTTCTGATTGATATAAGTTTTCATGCACCAAAGCGATTGAAAACACGCGGTCTTGCCCCGCTTTCATCAGTTTTTTAGTGGCTTCATCAGTTACTTGTCGGGCTTGTTTATCAAAAAGACCTGATATAATTTGCAGATTATTCTTCACCCGATGATGAATTTCTTTCAAAAGATTTTCTTTTTCGCCCAGTGATTGTTCCAGCAAAGCTTTCTGTTCATTGATGATTTTATTATCTTTTTTGATGCGGCGATAAACGACAAAAGCAAATATACCAAACAGCACCAGAGCAAAAATCGCCAAGTTGCGCAGGCGTTCTTGCAAGCGGTTTTCTTCTTCGGCGGATTTGATTTGAGCAATATAATTATCTGCTTTTACGCGTGATTCAATTTGCCAAAGTTTGCGCTTATCGTTGCGGCGATTAAGGCTATCCTGCATCTCGTTGGCTAATTTCATGTAGCGAAAAGCGTTGGTGTAGTCCTTTTTAGCTTCGTAGTATTTGTAATAATTATTATAAAACCTCAAAGGCTTAAAATAATTAGATTCATGCGAAAAATCAATTTTAAGCTTTAAATATTCAACTTTTTTGAGCAAGGCTTCCACCTCATCTACTTTTCCCATTTGTAATTTTATCTTAACCAAAACTTGTAGCGCATCGAAATTAGAGATTACCTTTTCCAAGTTATTAATGTCTTCTTGCGTTTTATACAATGCGTACCCTCTATTAGCATACTTTTCACCTTCAGTAAAATTGCCCATTTCAAACATATATTGTGCTATATCCAAAGAAGCCAACCCTTGCCAAAAAACGGAGTACCAAGATTGACTCCCACTATATTTATAATTCAGATTTAAATCATATACTTTCTCGGCATAAACGATGGCTTGGGGATAGTTTTTAGTATTAGCATAAATGGATTCAATCAAATTTAATATCAACGTACTAATATGTGGAGAGCTATACCCCTTTAGCTTATTCAAGTTTTCGGCCTCTAATAAACATTCCAACGCTTTCTCATAATCACCCAAAGCATAAAAGTTGCTGCCTATATTTTGTAAGATTTGATCGATTGTATAACGGCGAAATTTGCTGAGACCTAAGCTTTTTATTTGTTCAAAACACTGCAAAAATGCTGAATAGACTTGTTGTTCGCCCAGACGCTTACTGCCAAAGTCATTAAAAACTGTGTGATATTGAGCCACGACTAATTCCACTTCTAATCCTTTTTTAGATGCCGCTTTTGACATATTTTCTAAGATTGTTGGAAACATTTCGTTGTTAAAAACTTTAAATTGTTCTGCAAATCGCATATACTGAAAATGCCAATAGAAAGTAGCTTTGTCATCTTTTTTAGCTTCAACGATGGGCAAAATAGCTTCATAAGTGGGCTTGTCCATTTTAGCAACATTGCTATCCGCTAAGAATGCAATGCGTTGGTCGGTGGTGGTGAGTTTCTGAAATGATTCGACACCCAAGCCTTGCTGAGCGAAAAGAGTCCGAGCTAAACATATAAACAATATTGTTATATTAGTTTTCATTATTATATTTAAATATTTTCAGAAAAGTACAATATTTTTTTTTACATAAAAAAAACATACATGTTTGAAAATCTTTCTCTCAGTATTTACTCCACATCCCTTTGAAGTTTGGCGAACCAATTTTCAATAAGATTGAGCCAATAACAATGCTTTGGTGTAAAAACAAATCGAATACGACATTTATACCATGTTCAGTTGGTTTTTGACAGGCTAAAGCGATTATTTGTTGGGTCTGGGCGAAGGTGAATGTTTTGGGTGTGCCAGGACGTGGTGCATCTTCTAAATAGGATAATATTTTCACCATTAGTGCCTTGTTGAAAGGTTAAGATGGCATGATAAAAAGTTGTCCACCGATGACGCCATGCTTTAACTGTATTGTAAGATAGATTTTAATCACGGGTAATTTGACCATTCGATTTAGCGCCACCTTGTGTACTGGCATTCAATAAAATGTTGATAAGCTCAAGGTGGTAGCGTTTGATAGTGCGTTTACGACTTTCTTCAACAAATAAATCGTAGATCCTATTACTTAGGGTCTGCTGGTTTGCCTCTACTCATAATTTCATTTTTCAAAGAACAAAGATAATAATAACTGTCATTTATTTAATTCTTGAACCACTAGTGGCGTTATTCATGGACAATTATACTTTTTCTAATATTTTAAGCATCACATCTTTATAGCGTCATCTTTTACAATCATATTGATGTACATGTCTTTAGGGTAATACACTCCGCATTCCCGATCAACATAAGTACAGTTAACGAAATGATTGCATCGTAATGTATTTTCCTGAAATCGCTTGACACCTACGGTATAAAAGCCTGAGAATGAGACGAATAGAAAAAATGGGACAAGTTGGTTATCGAGATGGGAACTGGAAGCGACAAGTGGTGGAATATTGGTTGTGGTGTGATGAGCCAACCATCGATGTTTGCAAAATATTGAAAATTAGCCGACCTTTATTGAATCAATGGCATAGATGGTATTTCAAGACCCGCAATTTACCTCAAAAAAGTTCCACTCACCACCTGTCACCAAGCCTCATTGCGTGGCAAAAAAAGCAATTAATGAAGAACAAGAAATTAGAACAGCAACTTGCATTGGATACCCAAAATGTTGAA
>JANPHO010000507.1:0-5139 GCA_031424515.1 Saprospiraceae bacterium | reverse complement strand
ACCAACGCACCACAACTTGTGCGATAGATTTATTATATTTTTGACCAATTGAAGCCAATAATTCATTCTGAAACAGGTTGTTTTTGCCTTCTGCAAATGGTCCCCACGATTCGATTTGAACATTATTGGCTTGTAAAAATGCGTGTGACTCAATTTGTTGATTGAAAGGATGCGTTTCAATTTGATTAACCGCTGGCACAATGTCGTTGTGAACAATCAAGTCAATCAATCTATCTGGATGAAAATTGCTCACGCCAATGGCTTTTATGCGCCCTTCTTTATACAAATCCTGCATCGCTCGCCATTTGCCATGCACATCGCCATAAGGTTGATGCATCAAATACAAATCCAAATAATCCAATTGCAGCAGATTCATAGATTGTGTAAAAGCCTTTTTTGTGCCTTCATAACCATTTGATTGAATCCATAATTTGGTTGTGATAAACAAATCTTCGCGTGGCACACCACTGTTTTTAATCGCTTTCCCAACCGCCGCCTCATTGCCGTAAGAAGCCGCCGTGTCAATCAGACGATAACCGACGCTTATAGCATCCAAAACGCTTTTTTCACATTCTGCCAAATCGGTTAATTGAAAAACACCAAACCCAAGAATCGGCATTTCAACACCGTTGTTTAATTTAATAGTTTGCATTATTTTTTCTGTATTTTTAAAATGCAAAGGTCTTAGCATTTAGCTGTATCAACTGCATATAAATTACGGCTTTTTCTACCATTTTTACTGATTGCAATGCCTATTTGGGTTTAAGTATTTTGAAAGCACTAATTTTGCTTCAAAAAATAGAAAAATGGAACTTTTATATCCAATAGAGAGTGTCAGTAAATATAATGCGGATAATAATCACAAGACTTTGCACCCTTTGGTGAGTGTCATAGACTTTTCAAAAGCAGACGTGAGAAGTTGGGGCGATGCCGACACCATAAAATTTCAATATGGGCTGTATTGCATTATTTTAAAAGATGTCAAATGTGGCGATATTCGCTATGGGCGCGATTATTATGACTACCAAGCGGGGACTTTGGTCTTTTTTGCACCAGGGCAAGTAATGGAAATAGAAAATCCGGGCGTGCCTTATCAGCCTATGGGCTATGGATTGGTTTTTCATCCCGATTTGATACATGGAACACCGCTTGGCAAAATATTTCAGGACTATCATTTTTTCAGTTATAAAACAAACGAGGCACTACACATTTCAGACGATGAAAGGCAGGTCGTTTTGGACTGTTTTTCCAAAATAGAATTTGAATTAAAACAAACCGTTGACAAGCACAGCAAGAAACTCATTGCCTCCAATATCGAACTGTTTTTGAATTACTGTGAGCGTTTTTATGACCGTCAATTCATCACACGCGATACTGCCCACAAGGGTATTTTAGAAAAATTTGAAGAATTGCTGAACGATTATTTTTTGTCTGATAAACCGCAAACTGTCGGCTTGCCTTCTGTGGCATATTGTGCAGATGCCTTACATTTATCTGCCAATTATTTCGGTGATTTAATCAAAAAGGAAACAGGGCAACCCGCAAAAGAATACATCCAAAACAAAGTGATAGACGTAGCAAAAGACAAAATTTTTGATGATAAAACAGTGAATGAAATTGCTTACGAATTGGGTTTTAAATATCCGCAACATTTTACCCGACTTTTTAAACAGCGGGTAGGTATTTCGCCGAATGAGTATCGGGGACTGAATTAGGCATTAATGACTGATTATTGTTTTTTTAGTGAAATAATTCATAAAACCCTTGAAAACGTTGTGTTTTAAAGGATTTTTAACGATTTATACTGAGGGGGTCAACCACCCCAAAGTTCATTCGCTTTAAGTACGCCTTTATTGTCTTTTAATTTTTCAGCAATCATCAAAGCGCGCTCAATGCGTTTATCTACATTTTTCACACCTATAACTATATGAATCAACGACCGTTTTTTACCCGCTGTCAAAGCATCAAAATAGCCTTTTGCCAATGTGTCTTGCTCTAAAACTTCGCTTAATTCTTCAGGCATTGGCAAACCAAATTCGCTGTTATCTTGACGCATATTGACTTGCACGGGTGAGCCGACTTTTAAACCCAATTTTTTCAAATTCGTTTTATTCATACTCATCACCCAACCTTTGCCGTGCGGCATAATAGCCCCGTACAAAGTCATCGAATCGTTTAATACATACACAACCCGCCGTGAGCCATTTTCTGTTTTAAACATATCGGCATAAATGGGCGGCACCGCAAAGCAATGTCCCCAAGTTTCGTCACCAATGACCGAAGAAAAATAAACGGTATTTTCTGTTTCCATCAGAATTGAATTGTGTATTAATTTCTTTTTAAAAATACTACCCCTCAGTACTTAAGGCATTTGAAATAGCCCATCAAAAGTATTGAGATTTTCAAACACTTCTAAATTTTGAAGGGCTGCTTTGTGTATGTTTTTTAAAAAAATTATTAAAATGGGTGACTTCTGAAAAACCCAATGCGTAAGCAATTTCAGCCACATTCCAATTACTGTGTTTCAACATGATTTTGGATTCCTGCAATATGCGCTCGGCTATAATTTGCGTGGTGGTTTTTTCAATCGTTCCTTTAACGGCTCGATTCAAATGATTGACGTGTACGTTGAGTTGATTCGCAAAATCCGATGCCGAACGCAAAGATACTGAGGGGTGGTTCTCATCAATCGGAAATTGCCGTTCTAAGAGTTCTAAAAACAGCGTTGATATGCGTTGCGAAGCGTTGATTTGTTGTTTATCAAATTGCGTGGAAGGTTGCATTTTCATTGCAAAATGGAGGAGTTCGAACACCAAGTTGCGCAAGACATCGTACTTGTGCTGATAATCCGAATTGATTTCAGTAAACATTTTTTGATAAATGAGGCGAACCAGTTCTGCTTGTTCATCCGTCAGTTCAAAGACATGATTACCCATAGATTGAAATACAGAATATTGGGTTAAATCACCGAATTGATGAAAAAAATGCTGATTGAAAATACAATAAAATCCTTCTTGAATGCGCTCTAAATGCTCACATTTATAAGGAATCTGCGGATTCGAGAAGAAAATTGCTTGTTTTTTAATAGAAACCACCTTGTCGGCATAACTCATATCTATATTGCCAACCACGAACATAATTTTATAAAAATCCCTTCTTTTATAGGGCAATGGCTTCACTTTGCCAATGTCAATCGGCTCATGTTTAAACACATTGAAATGTCCGATTTCATTTTTCAGGTTGTCGGGTATCCAATCGAATTTGCGTTGATAAAACGCTTCTAATGATTCTATTTTTTCCATGATTTAAAATCTGCAATTTAATCCAAAACTCCAGACAAATGTATCTCCTGCAATAGTGGATTTGATTTTGTAAGTAAAAACTGTAGAAATATAAAGCGGAAAATTATTCTTATTGATGCTCAACATATGGCTGTAATAGGTGCCTTCATTATCATCGAGCGTCAGATGAAAAAGCTGGGGAAAAAATCCTAAATAAAATTTACTCGACAAATCAATATGCGGAAAGCGTGGTTGCAAGGATATATAAGTGCTTTTTTGTACCCCATACGGATCCAAACCTTTTGAAGCCAACATGTGTAAACCCACTGAAAATTTCGGCGAATAATGCCAGACGGGTACCACCTCACCTGCAAGGAAACGTGAAGCAATCCAACGATTGGTCACTTGTCCATTGATACTTACGGGGCTCTCTCTTAGGATATACGAGGGATGCGCGCCAATATGCCAACTAAAATGCTCCGTTTTTTGAGGGCGATACCTTAGCCAAAAAATGTACGACCAAGGATCGCCATTGAGCCGCCACCGCAATTCAGGTTCAAAGAAAATATGTTTTTTACCAACTGCTATATTTATGATGGTAGCTGGTTTTCCCAATGACAAATTCGGAAAAAGAGATATACCATTGTTGGTAATTTGAATATTTGCCGTTGCTTTGAGCGGTTCTTTTTGTTTAAGCGTGTCTTTTTGAGCGAAGGCATTATTTAAGATGAAAAAGCAAGCAAGGAAAAAGATTTTTCGTTTTGTTGATAAACTCATTTTGTAAGATTTTACTACTTCATATTTTCAAAATTTCGAGTTGCAAAATTCAATATAAAATGGCAAAATTTATTATCATTTTCAAAGCGATACTTACGATTTTCAAATAATTTATAACCACCTTTTAAATTATTTGATGAATAAGACGAGATAAAAAGAAGACTTTATAAAACAAGATGAACAACTATAATCACCTTTTCATCTTCTCAATTGCCTTGATTTTCGACTTTTTCAAATTAAAATTATAAAAGTTTTTACTTTTATGCTTTAATAAAAAGAGTAGTAATTTGTTTATTTTTTCACTTAATTTTCATAATCAATGATAAAGCTAATTATCTCATTTAATGCCTTATTGTTTAGTGTTATAGTATTATTTGGTTCAAAAGAATCCTCAGAAGTTAGTGCTTCTTCTGAAATTCCTATGTGTAATACGATACAAACAGAAGGCATCAATCAATGGGCAGGGGTAGACCATTTTTCAAAATTTAAATCCATAACAGCGACCCCCTCAGTATTCGCAACAGACGATACAAAAAACTATTCAATGCCTTTGTTATCACAGACGCCAAAAGGGGAAGTTATGCTTTCGTGGACTGAAAAAGACGACCAAGGCATGACTGCCTTTTGTTTTTCAACTTCAACCGATAAAGGCAAAATTTTTTCAGATAAAAAAGTGATTTATGCAGGTTATGGTGTCGGCAATAGCCGCTTATTTCGGGCTAAAGTTTTGGCTAAAAAAGATGGCAGTTTGGTTGCTGTTTTCACTAATCGCCCCGATGCCCAAGCGCAGCCACAAGGTGGTCAAGGCGGACGTGGTGGCGGACGCGGCGGTGAACTCGTTTTTTCGGTTTCAAAAGATGCGGGCAACACTTGGACAAACCCTCAAGCGGTGGACACTGACCCCACTAAAGGTTTAATGCGCGGCTTTTTTGATGCTATATTAATGGCCAATGATGAAATTGCGGTCGCTTATTTGAAAGATGTAAAAGGCAGCACAAAACACGAAGAGCGTGATTTGCGCTTGTCGGTTACAAAAAATGGCGTTTTTCAAACGGAAAAATTACTGGATGCTGTGGTTTGT
>JANPHO010000506.1:0-8141 GCA_031424515.1 Saprospiraceae bacterium | reverse complement strand
TTTGTTATTGCCAATACCCAATTTTTCAATAATATGTCGAATGGAATATTTTTTATCAGGATTTTGCTTAAAAAGCCTTAGGATAGCTTGCTGGAGTTGTTTGACAGGAAGTTTGTTTTCCTGTAGTTTAGATTTTTTTCTGTCTTTTTTCATTAAAAAAATAAAGTCGGTTAATATATTTTAAAAAGTATTAAATATAGGTTTTGATAAAAATACCCTCAAAATACTGAGGGGGTGCTAATATAACACTTTTTAAGGGGATTGAGTTCCTTATATCGTGAATTTAAAAAAATGACACCGTTTTTAAGCCTCGCAGCTTAAGAATTTCAATTTTTGAGTTGAAAACAATAGTGTTTTTTTATTAAAAAAAGCCTTACTGTGTTTGCAGTAAGGCTTTTTGATTCCTCAATACTGAGGGGGTATTAGCGGTCTCTCGCAATCTTTGACAATAAGCGAAGGATTTCTAAATATAACCATACGAGGGTAATTAGTAGTCCCATTGCAGAGTACCACTCCATATATTTAGGTGCGCTGTACATCTCGCCTTTTTCAATATTATCAAAATCAAGCAAAAGATTCATTGTAGCTACCACAATTACACCTATGCTGATAACGATACCTACAGTGCCTCCTTCATGTAAAAAAGACATATTGATACCGAAGAATCCTAAAATCATAGACACCAAATAAACCAAAGCAATAGACGCCGTAGCTGCCATGACACCCATACGGAATTTTTGAGTAACTTCTATAACGCGAGATTTATAGATAAAAAGCATCGCCACTAATATGCCAACCGTGCTGATAAATGCATTAAAAACGATACCCGCATAAGATGCTGCATAAACTGCAGAAATAGTCCCAATGAAAAGTCCTTCCAAAACAGCATATGTAGGCGCAAGGTATTTTGATAAGTGCGGTTTGAAAGCAGCTATCATAGCAACTATAAAACCACCAATCGCTCCGCCCCATAAAAATACCATATTGGGCATAACGAAACTGACAAAAGATGTCAAAAGGAGTAAACCTGTGAGTATCAAAGTTTTATTAACGGCACCAGATACTGTCATAGTACCTTCTGCCGCAGCGGATGAATCAAGGATATTGCTATATTTTTCCTCGTTCATAAACGGGTTTGATGAACCAAATAATGCCATAAGTTGTCTTTTTTAATGGTGAATTGATTGAACTGATTGCCAAAATTAGTCCTTTTTTATTAAAAAGCAATAGCTGTGCCCTTTTTACAATTATTAAAAAGGCGATGCGCCTTTGTGACGATCGCCTTTTTTTCGGACTGTTTCTCTTTTTTTAAACTGACACCCCAAAATCACGCAAAGCATCATTAAGAGACACTTTTTTATCCGTACTCGGTTTGCGCTTTCCAATAATCAGAGCGCACGATACCTGATACTCGCCCGCTGGAAATTTCTTAGGATATGTCCCCGGAATCACCACCGAACCAGCAGGAACTCTTCCTTTGTAAACTATTGGTTCCGAACCTGTTACGTCAATTATATGCGTTGACATAGTCAAAACAACATTAGCTCCTAATACCGCTTCACGCTCTACATGAACGCCTTCCACAACGATACAACGTGAACCGATGAAACAATCATCCTCGATAATTACAGGCGCCGCTTGTACAGGCTCTAATACACCACCAATACCAACGCCACCGCTCAAATGCACATTTTTGCCAATTTGAGCGCAAGAACCGACTGTTGCCCAAGTATCTACCATGGTACCACCGCCTACATAAGCCCCAATATTGACATAAGAAGGCATCATAATCACACCGCTTTCAAGGTGTGCACCATATCGCGCGATTGCATGAGGCACAACACGTACTCCTTGCGCAGCATAATCTCTTTTAAGAGCCATTTTATCGTGAAACTCAAAGGGTCCTACTTCGATTGTCTCCATTTTTTGGATTGGGAAATACATAATTACGCCTTTTTTTACCCAATCATTCACTTGCCAAGTACCATCTTCAAGCGGTTGTGCCACGCGTAATTTACCTTTATCCAATAACTCAATCATTTCACGGATTGCATCTTGGGTTGATTGCTCTTTTAAAAGTTCGCGGTTATCCCATGCCGCTTCAATTGTATTTTTTAAATCGCTCATTTTAGTTTGAATATTGTAAATATTTGATAATCAATTAGTTGTTGTATATCGTTTTTCATGTTTAGTTTTCCGAAATACGGAAAACGAAGTTACGCATATTGAAAAGCTGCTTCATGTAAGGCTTTCACTATTTTTTCATTTTCATCGGGTGTTCCGATAGTAATTCTAAGGCATTCGTCGCATAAGACCACGTTATTTCTATTCCGCACCACTATTTCTTTTGTCAAAAGATATTGGTATAATGCATCTGCTTTTGATACTTTTATTAGTAGGAAATTAGCATCTGATGAATAAATTTTTTCGACTACATCAAGAGCAGCTAATCTTACTTGTAAGATTTCTCTTTCTCTTAAAATTTCAGCAACCTGTTTATTCTTTTCATCCTCATTTTTTAAAGCGTCCAGAGCAGCTTGTTGAGTAAGCTGATTGATATTATAAGGTGGTTTTACCTTATTCATCAAATCAATAATCTCTTTACTGGCGAATGCCATACCTAAGCGAATCGCTGCCAAACCCCACGCTTTTGAAAAAGTCTGCATCACCACCACGTTCGGAAACGTTGCGACCCACTCTATACAACTTGGCTGTTTTGAAAAATCGGCATAAGCCTCATCAATCACCACAATACCATTAAAATTATTAACCAAGTTTAAAATGGCTCCAGAATCAATCGCATTGCCCGAAGGGTTATTCGGACTGCAAATAAACAAAATTTTTGAGCGTTCATTAGCCCCCCTCAGTATTTTATCTATTTCAGGCTGAAAATTTTCATTTAAATTCACTTTTATCACCTCCACATCGCACGTATCCGCACTCACTTGATACATACCGTAAGTCGGTGGCAGCGTCACGATATTATCCACGCGGGGCTCACAAAAGATACGCATTAATACATCAATCACCTCATCAGAGCCGTTGCCGAGGAAAATATGCTCTGGTGCGATTTTTTTTATTTTTGAAAGTTCTGTTTTCACAGACCAAGCCAATGGGTCGGGATAACGGTTCAGACCATTATTGTACGGATTTTCGTTGGCATCTAAAAACACTGACGCCGCGCCTTTAAATTCATCTCTTGCCGATGAATAGGCTTTCATTTTAAGGATATTGGGACGGACTAATTGTTTGATATTCATTAGTTTACGTGATTTTTATTTAAAATTAGAGACTCGCTAAACGTATCGAAACTGCTCTCGCATGAGCATCTAATTGCTCAGCTTCTGCCATTGCAATTACTGCACTACCGATATTTTTTAACCCCTCAGTACTCAACTTCTGATAAGTGATTTTTTTAACAAAACTATCCACCGAAACGCCCGAATAGGCTTTTGCATAACCATTTGTGGGCAAAGTATGATTCGTGCCCGAAGCATAATCGCCAACGGATTCAGGTGAATAATGACCTATGAAAACAGACCCCGCATTCACCACCATCGCTGCCAAATCATCGGCATTTTGAGTCGAAATAATTAAATGCTCAGGCGCATATTCATTTGAAATAGCCATTGCTTCATCATTATTTTTAACGATAATCGCCACGCTATTCTCTAAGGCTTTACGTGAAATATCGGCACGAGGCAATGTAAGTAATTGATTTTCAATACTTTTTAAAACGTTTTTAACAATCGTTTCATCATAAGCCAATAGTACCACTTGACTGTCAATTCCATGCTCGGCTTGAGAAAGCAAGTCAGCTGCCACAAAATCGGGATTAGCAGTTGCATCAGCAATAACCATTACTTCGCTGGGTCCCGCGGGCATATCAATGGCTACCCCCTCAGTATTAATGACCTGCTTGGCAGCTGTAACGTATTGATTTCCAGGTCCAAATATCTTAAAAACTTGTGGAACAGTTTCAGTACCGTAAGCCATTGCCCCAATTGCTTGAACGCCACCAATTTTAAATACTTTTGAAATGCCCACCGACTTAGCCGCGAATAATATTGCTGGATGAACTGCTCCGTCTACCTTGCAAGGCGTGCACAAAATCACCTCTTTACAACCCGCAATTTGAGCAGGAATACCCAACATCAAAACAGTCGAGAAAAGGGGTGCTGTCCCGCCGGGAATATATAAACCCACTTTTTCAATGCCCACACTTTTACGCCAACATTGAATTCCTACCATAGTTTCAATCACTTCTGGCTCAGATACTTGGCAGCTGTGAAAACGCTCAATATTGTCTTTAGCGGTTAATATAGCTGATTTTAATGCACCATCTAATTGATTTTCAGCCGTTTCAAATTCTTTTTCAGTTACTTGAAAATCTTCTAAATGGGATTTATCGAATTGCGCAGCGTATTTTTTAACAGCCGTGTCACCATTGGTTTTTATATCGTTTAAGATATTTCTGACCGTGCCGAATAGCGCAGTAGTGTCCATTGCGGGGCGTTTCAGAATATTTTTATAGTCACTTGGGCTGATATTTTTGTAGATTTTCATTGATGTATATTTGCGGAATTGGAGTTCCGCACTACTATTAGACAATCATTTTTTCAATTGGTACAACTAAAATGCCTTGAGCACCCGCATCTTTTAAGTCATCAATAACATCCCAAAAGGTCTCTTCGTTCAAAACAGAGTGTATTGCTGACCACCCCTCAGTAGCGAGTGGCACTACCGTCGGACTTTTCATACCCGGAAGTACACGAACAATATTTTCAAGAGCCTCATTAGGTGCATTCAAAATAATGTATTTATTGGATTTGGCGGTCATGACAGCATTGATGCGGAATAATAGTTTATCCAAAATTCGGCACTCTTCAGCATCCATGTAGCGATTAGCGACCATCACAGCCTCTGACTTCATTATTACTTGCACTTCTTTCAAGCCATTGCTTAATAGCGTACTACCTGAGCTAACAATATCACATATCGCATCCGCCAAGCCAATATTAGGTGCTATTTCTACTGAACCACTGATAACGTGAATCTCAGAAGTCACACCATTTTCAGCTAAATAATCATTCAGTATATTGGGATAAGAAGTAGCAATTTTTTTACCGTTAAAATATTGTAAATTGACATAATCTACAGATTTCGGAACTGCCAATGACAAACGGCAACGTCCAAAATCCAAACGCTTAATAATATCAATTTTTGCTTTACTTTCCACTACCACATTCTCACCGAGAATGCCTAAATGAGCTATACCGTCTGCTACGTATTCTGGAATATCGTCGTCGCGGAGGAATAAAACATCCAATGGGAAATTAGAAGCAGATGCCAAAAGAGCAGATTTGCCGTTTTTGATATCAATGCCGCATTCTTTTAAAATACTGAGGGATACTTCGCTGAGTCGCCCAGATTTTTGAATCGCTATTTTTAACCTTTTACTCATGTCTAAAATGTCTAAATTATTGATAATTAATTAGTGAAAAACAAAAAAAGAGGCTTACCCAACAAACGGTAAGCCTCTTTTTAAGAGTTTTTATAAAATACTTCTACCTGATTTTATAAAACGCCATCACCCTTTGCTGTGTTTGAGCAAGCCAAGATGATGATGATGATTTCTAAAATTCATATTAAAAGATAAAAAGTAATTTCAAAAAAAATGCCTGAATTATTCAGGCACTTGATAAAAGTGGTGGAGAACGGAATCGAACCGCCGACACATGGATTTTCAGTCCATTGCTCTACCAACTGAGCTACTCCACCAACATGTGATAAACTTTTACATTCATCAAACTGCTTTATCAGCAGGCTTTCCTTTCAAAAGCGGTGCAAAGGTAAACCTGTTTTTATAAAAAGCAAATAGTTTTGTGTTTCTTTTTTAATTTTTTTTTAACTTGCCTAAAATTTGAAATATGAAACTAAAACCTTGGCAACTAATAGGCATTCCTTGTGGCATCCTTGCTTTCGTCTTTTTTGGACTTGCTTTCGCTGTTCACGATGGCAGTTGGGCAAAATTCGGTATTTTACCTTTTTTAATTTTGGCGGTGGCTTATATCATGAGTCCACAAATCAATTGGTGGTGGTACAAGCGCAATCCGCCTCCCTTAGACATCAAGCTTCAACGTCTCTTGGATGATTATTTCTTATTTTATAAAAAACTCAATCCAGAACTGAAAAAGCGTTTCAGAGATAGAACCGCCCTGTATTTATTGGGAAATGATTTTATTCGTCCCGTGCATCCAGAAGATCCCGATGCTGCGGCTAATCGCAAACTTGTACCCGAGGATATTAAAGCTGCCGTAGCTGCCATGTCGGCGCAATTATTATTCGGTAAAGATGATTTCCTAACGGGGAAGTTTGAAAATATCATTATTTATCCGCATCCATTTCCCACCCCTCAGTATGGCGATACTTTTCATACTTCTGAAATATATGAACCAGATGGGGTAATTCTTTTCTCATCCGATATTCTGATGGCGGGTTTTAATAATCCTCAAGGGTATTTTAGTATTGGACTATATGAGTTTGCTAAAATATTTAAAATCATGTACCCCTCAGTATCTTACCCAATTTTAGATGAAAATATATGGGCAGATTTTGAAAAAATAGGAGCAAAAAATAGAACTTTGATAGAATCCACGGTAGGTTTGACGGAGTTAGATACTTGGGGTGTAGCCGTTTATCATTTTTTTACTTTTCCCGAAAAATTTCAGAAAGTACTGCCCGATTTATATCAATTGCTCTCAAATATTTTTAATCAAAACCCCGCCAATGAAGCGCATCCCGTTTTGAGTTATTGAAATTAGTAGTTAGTTGTCAGTATAATAAATATCCTGACAACTGGCTACTAAACCAACTAACCACTGATTACTAACTAACTGACAACTTTAAATCCCGCCTGTTATGGTATTAAAAACGCTTTCAAAATTCACGGATTCCTTTCGGGGTCTTCCTCGTGAAGTGTGGTTGCTTTCTTGCGTCAGCTTAATCAATAGAAGCGGTGCCATGGTCATCTGTTTTTTGACCTTATATTTGACTAAATCATTGCATTTTGATATTAAAAGTGCTGGATATATCATGTCCTGTTTTGGCTTAGGTTCTATTGTAGGGGCTTATTTTGGAGGTGTTTTAACGGACAAATATGGATATTATCGAGTACAATGGTTTACACTGGTGATGCATGGAGTATTACTTTGGAGCATGATGTTCATTAGTAATTTCTATACATTGGCGTTTGGGATGTTGCTAATAGGGATATTTTCAGAGGCGTTTCGACCTGCAAATTCGGTTGCAGTGAAATTGCACAGCGACGAAACGACTCGTACGCGCTCCATGTCATTGATGCGTGTAGCCGTAAATTTAGCTATTTCGGTGGCTTTGATAGTGGGTGGATTGCTTGTATCATTGGGCTGGAATTGGCTTTTTATCGTTGATGGATTGACCTGTTTCGGCGCGGCTGCGATGATTTTATTTTCATTAAAAGAGAAAAAAATGGAATCAGAAGATTTAGCAAAGTCTTCAAAGATGTCGAGCCCACCCCCTCAGTATAATAGCGATATTTCAGCGTATAAAGATAAAAAATACCTGCTTTTTGTCCTTTCTACATTTTTAGGCGCAACCGTTTTTATGCAAATTATGTGGACAGTCCCTGCATTTTTCAGTCAAGTGTATGGCTGGAATGAAGCGACAATCGGCGCAATGTCTGCCGTAAATGGTATCGCAGTTATGACTTTAGAAATGCCTTTAATTTTTAGAATTGAGCACAAGCGACCGCCTATGTGGTTCGTGCGCTTGGGCATTACTTGCTACATGATTGCCTATCTGGGTTTTACGTTACCGGCTTATTTAGGTTGGTTTTTAGCAATTTTTTACATGATTGTCATCTCTTTTGGTGAAATATTCGTAATGCCATTTAGTACAAGCTGGGCAACCAAACAAGGCAGTACGGCAAGACAAGGGCAATATTTAGCCCTCTACACTATGGCGTACTCTGTATCGAATGTAGTTGCACCCATGTTGGGTACGCAGGTAATTGCTACGTGGGGTTTTACGGCTTTATGGTTTGTGCTTTCGGGCTTGGGAATATTGTCTTTTAGTGGCTTTTGGTATTTAGAAAAGATTTC
>JANPHO010000505.1:0-6123 GCA_031424515.1 Saprospiraceae bacterium | reverse complement strand
TCCAAAAGTTTTAAACTTTTGGAAAGTTCATTTGAAATAATTGGCTATTTTATAGGGTTATTTGAAATATTACCAACAAAAAAGCCCTGAATTATTAATTCAAGGCTCTTAATCGCAAGAAGATAACAGAAAACTATTATAAGAAAACTCATTTATTCAATTTCTCAAAGACTAATTCATCCAGTATCCTGGCGTGTGAGTAGTCTCTTTTTGTAATCTTTTAAAACTTGGTAAAGTCATACCCAATTGGAATTCAATTTGGCGTTGACGGAAACCCATATCTTTTACCAATAAACCTTGGTTGTAGAAAACTCCCGCTGAGAAGGCTGTTTTAGCGAAATTAAAGTTCACACCTGTACCGATGCGGATGCCTAAATCCAATGAAGCTACTTCACGGTAACGGTTGATATTTTTTTCAACTGGCTTGTCATATCTTGTGCCCGCGTCATCCATGTACGATGTTCTCAAGAATGTCTCGGTTGAGCGATTTTGCAAAGTTGAGCTCAAGTTTAGACCTGCACTCACGTAGAATGGGCTATTTGCTTTGGGTGAAATTGTCCATTGAACGGGTACTCTGAAATATAGATTATTGTAAGCTCTGATGCCTTGGTCATCGAAAGCAACTGTTTTTCCTTTGAAAGTCAATTGGTGTTTCGCAGTCATGAAGTTCATACCAAATGAAAACGTTGAACGCTTACCCACTGGATACTTTCTGATGATGCCTACTTGAAAACCATTGTCGCCATAAGCATCAATGATAGATGCATTGCGAGAAGAAACTGATGTATTATTTACCCCGATGATAAATTCGGTGGATGCGATTGCGGTAGGGAGTGTGTCTGTACTTTGTGCGAAAACTGATGTTAAGCAAACTGCTAAGATGAATGTAAGTGTTGTTCTCATTTTAAATCGTTTTTATTTTTTTTTAGATGGTTTGTTTCAAATCGATAGTACAAAGAAAGTCCTTCTGGAAGGGCGGCGCGTCTCCTAATCTTGTAATTTTTTAAATATAAAATATAAATCTTTATAAATAATTGATTTTTAATTAGTTAAAATTTTTTATTTTAATTAAAAAACTGAAAAAAGATTATTATTTTTAAAATATAACAGAATCAAGGTAGGAAAATGTGGGTAGGATTTTATTTTAGGGTAGAGCTAAAAAGCAATCCCGTATCGGATATTGGGTGGGAATATCCGGTACGGGGTATTTTAAGAATAGTGGTTAAAACTGATTTAATACACAACCGTCACATCGCCTTTGATGATAATCGTTTTACCGGGTAATACTTCCACTTCGGCGACATAAATATAAACATCGGATTCTACTTTTTTACCTCTAAAAGTGGCATCCCAACCTTGTTCAATTGAATTGGTGGTGATGTTGCGGGTCTCAAAAACGTTTTCACCCCATCTGTCATAGACTGAAAGCCGACGAATGGGTAAGGCTTCTTTACTAAAAAGTGTGAAATGATGGTTCATGTTTTCAGAAGCGGGGTAAATAATATTGGGGGCAAAAACATTGGGCTCTACCCGAATCAATAAGGTATCCGCCGCTCTACAACCGAGAGAGTCCGCTACATTGAGAATTACGGCAGTCGTTTCCGTAGGGTAAATGGTGTATGACAAGCAATTTTTGCAATTTTGGTCTTGGGTACTGAGGGGCCTCCAATCTGCCGTGAGAATTTTTCGATTGGTTGTACCTTTTAATTTGACGACTTGACCAATTTTAACTTCATCGGGCAATGAGGATTGAGGCGATATTTCTACCACCAACTGAGCAGGCTGCCCCACTTTTAATTCATATGGGCGATTGTAACAGCCCAATGAATCTTTTACCACTAATTTATAAGTGCCCGCTTTGATGCTATCATAAATGCCATTTTTTAAAAAAGTAGCGCCATTACTGATAGAATATCGGTAAGGAGGCAAACCACCATAAGGCGTACCAAACCGTATTTGACCATCTGAAAGACCAAAACAAGAAGGTTGCTTAAAAGTGTAAGGAAACTGAGGGGATATAAATTCAGCATCTAAAGTATCATTGGCGGTTTCGGATTGGCGACAAACGCCGAGATAACCCGTTGCAATGTACCGACCGGGCGCATAAACCACTAAAAATGTATCTTTTCCGTATTTTAGAATAGAATCTTCATAAACCCATTGTACCCCATCAAATAAGCCTCGGGCGATAAGAGTATCGGGGCAAACGCCATCCCCTATTCGAGTGAGTTTAATGCGTGGCTCAATCGTTTTACTAAAACCAGAATAAAATGCGGCATAACTCGCGGCGGCGTTTTGTCCATACATCGCTACTTGAATTGCCCCTTGCGCTTCAACACTCAAATTAGCGACTTTGGTCGATTTACTAAAAAGCGACAAGGCGCGGTAAGTCACAAAATTCGGATTGCCTTTCACTGGGGCAGCAGTGCCGAGGCTCACCACCGAACCATTTATTTTAACAGTCACAATCGAATCTTTCATGGCAGTAACCATCAAACCGCCATCAAAACTCATGACCCCAATAGTATTGGGTTCCACAATATTATCAATAATATTGGCAATGCTGCAACTGATGGGCGGTACAAATATCAAACCCGCCGTGCGAAATTCATTTCCGCCTGAATTAGCTCCTCCAATCATTTGATACACATAAATAGGTTGAGAGCTTTTGATGTGCATATTGCCATCCGCGGTGTAGGTACTTGACGGCACAACATAATATTGACCCGCATTTAGAGTAGCCGGCGTGGTACTGCCATTGAGCCAAATTTGAGTACCCACGTAATGAGCGATAATAATGGGTTGTTCAAGTGTAGTAGAGCCGTTTCCTTTGCATAAAATGTACTCTTTCCCCACGTTTTCAAGCGGTGCAATTTGATCAATACCCGAATCCTTATCAGCAGAAGTAACTGGCGCGCCACACCAAGAGCCGACATTAACGGCTACAGGTTTTGTAGATTCCACAAGCCCACCCATAAATCCATTAGGAGGCTGAGCTGATGCCGAACTATTCAAATATTGTGCAAAAACGACAGTTTCGCCTTTTTGTAAAATTATCTTTTCTGGTCCCGTGGATGGGACATCCAATGCACCTTTTCTAAAATCAGTATTGGGGTCAAAACCCGAAAAAGTCACCTCTGTGGAGTCCTCAGAGGCCATAATGCCCACAAAATTAGAGCGATTGCCCCCTGCATTATCCACTTCTTGCAATAGATGCCCTACCCTAAAAGATTTGCCTAAAGCCGCTCGTCCTTTACACGTCAAATCACTCGCTTGATTTTGATTACTGGCATGAGCTCTATAATAAGCATAAAATTTCTTTTTCGCTTCTATGATTAAACCTCTGTTTTTCAAGGCTTTATGTAGCGAATCGGGTGGAATTAATGTATAATTATTATTGGATGAGCCAATAGCGTAGGTATATGGTTGCGAGTTGCTGACATTCACAGTGGTAATTATAGTCCCACTCCCATCTTTTATATCTACTGGAAAAGCAACTTTCTCGGGCGTAGAGATATAAAGATATTGAGGTCCCCAATCAACGCGGGCGTGCATGGGAGGCATATAATGAACTGAATCCAATTGTGCATGAGCATAAAAAGACATCAAAGACATTAAAACAATAAAAAGAATACGGGCAAGATACCCCTCAATATATTTATTAAAATGCCTTAAAAATGATGTATAAAGGCGTAGATTTTTGTGCATGACACGATTTTGATATTGAAAACAGGATTTAATAGGTGAAATGTTCTATTGTTTTAAAACAGGTGCATTTCACAATCCGTTGCCTAAGGTATGATTGTTTTAATCTTTTCATTGGTATTTTTTCATCGGATGTTAGATATGTCAACATCAGATGAAGCCCGATCAAAAAAACCACCTAAACCTTCAAAAAGATATTATTTCGATAAAAAATCCAGAGAAAAAACCAAAACAAGACCATATTGAAAAGCGCATAAAAGAAGGAACTGAGCTTTTGACGCTCCGCAAAATCGTTCCATACTGAGGGGTTATTTTGCTCAGTGGTGACTTTCGCTTTTACATCTTTTAAAAGTTGTCTATCCGTAGTAATAGGTGAAAAAACATCCTCGTAGAGTTTTTGAGTGCCACCAATTTGCTTCGGTACAACGGCATTATTATTCCATGCTTGAGTAACCGTTTCATAACTGCTATCAAATTTGATTTTTGAAACCGTTTTTACCCATACGCCCGCAATCACGAAAGCCAAAAGGGAATTCATACCCAATACCAAAAGCGGCTTTGTCCAACCTTTCCAGCCTTGCACATCTATCAACCATATCAAAAAAGCATTGATGACCAAACACCAACCCGCCATAAAAATGACATAAGTAGATGACCATATCGGCTTATTTATCGGAAATTCTAAATTTAATAACCAACCAATCGCTAAAGCCGCAATGCCCCAAATCGCCATTTTTTTAACCAAATCCATCCTATCTTTAGTAGAATCAATCAATTTACCCGAAAAATAGCCTAAAATCACCGTCACTACTGAGGGGATAGTCGAAAGCAAACCCTCGGGATCAAAAGGGATGCCGCCATAGCCTTTGTACATGTGCGATGCGCCTAAAACCCACCTATCAAATCGGGTGACAACATTGTTTTCAAGCCCTAAATATTTCACACCATCGTGCAAGCCAAAAGGGTACGTAGGATCGCTCATGTATTTCATCATCAACCAATAACCGATTAAAATAGCGGCTCCGATGATTGCCGTAGTCCGTTGTGAAAACGTGATACAAATCAAGCAACCCAGCATATATGCTAAGCCGATGCGTTGCAAAACACCCATTATCCGTAAATTATGAAAACTGGACAATGAATTTAAAAACAGGGTCAATCCCAAACCAATTAAAAAAATAGTGACACCGCGCCTGATGATTTTAAAATACAGGTCAGCGGGAGCTTGTCCTTGGTATTTTTTAAAAGAAAACCAAGCCGCTACGCCTACCGTGAAGAGGAAAAAAGGATACACCCAATCCGTGGGTGTCCAACCTTGCCATTTGGCGTGCTCTAAAGGTGAATAAATAAATGACCACGTACCCGGATTATTGACAATAAACATCAAGGCAATGGTCAATCCTCGGAATACATCTAAAGCGATGAGGCGTTGAGTAGGTTGTGCAGTAGAGAGTGCCATAGTAAATATGGTTTTAGAGACAATAAAATTAGATTGACGATAAAGCTACTGAAAAGCTATCAAATCGCGCAATCCTAAATCTTTTTTTCTCAACTTAGCTCCATGTTCTTGTTTTTTCAAAAAATTGGTTGTATTTTTGCACCGCTGAAAGCAACCTATCTTGGTTCGGTAGCTCAATGGATAGAGCAACTGCCTTCTAAGCAGTAGGTTACAGGTTCGACCCCTGTCCGGATCACCATCCACATTACGCCTTGTAAATCATTGATTTGCGAGGCGTTTTTGTTTGTTTTAATGCATAAAACCTTTAATTTTACTAAAAAAACGCAATTGATAACGTTAATGTATCAAGCATGGAAGTAAGACCTAAAATTAAAATTGAGCGCACACCGACTGATATTATTTTGGAAATTATGGGGTGGGTGGCTTTGGCGGGTTTATGGATTTTTATATTGATGAATTATTCTAACTTGCCCGAAACCATTCCCACGCATTTCAACGGTGCAGGAAAAGTAGATAATTATGGTAGTAAAGCGACTTTATTTATGTTGCCCATTATTGCTACATTGGCTTATATTGGGTTGACGGTGCTCAATAATTATCCGCATGTTTTTAATTATCCCACGAAGTTGACGGCGGAAAATGCACTCAGACAATATACAGGTGCAACAAGGATGATACGGTATTTAAAATTGGTGATTGTCCTCGTTTTTTCTATGATTGTGTTCATGACTTTACAAACGGCAGCGGGGCAATCCGATGGGCTGGGTGCTTGGTTTTTGCCTTTCACTTTGGGGCTTATTTTTATTCCTCTGGGCATATTTGTTATCCAATCTTTTAGAAAATAGTAATAACTTGGCTATTCAGTCGCTTACGCTCCGTTTAGCCACTGATTACACCGAATAAGACTGATTTCACGCTGATTTTAAAAAAAACCATATATAAATCGGTGTAAAATCAGT
>JANPHO010000504.1:0-3033 GCA_031424515.1 Saprospiraceae bacterium | reverse complement strand
TTTCATAATCGCTTCCCAATTGAGTACCAATATATCTTAAAATGGCTTTATTGATGGATTGCGCTTTTGTACTGCCTGAAAAAGCAAGGATTTTCTTAGTATTTTGAGACATTTGATTTATTTATTAAAAACCTCCGAAGGGTTTCAAACCCTTTGGTGGTTAAAGTAAGTATTATTTTGAAAAACGTTTATCCAATATTTCAGCCATTTGTTGTTGTACTTTTAACGCTGCGACACGGGCTTTTGCTGCGAAATCCTTACCAATGGATGCATAAATTATTTCACGGCTCGAGTTGACCAATAAACCGCAAGAATCGTTCATTCCATATTCCGAAACGCCTGCCAAGTCGCCGCCCTGCGCCCCAATCCCCGGCACTAAAAAGAAATTATCAGGCGCAATGGCTCTAATTTCCTTAAATTTTTCGGGATGCGTAGCACCGATGACGAACATCAAATTCTCGGGAGTGCCCCATTCCTGCGCTTTTAAAAGCACTTTTTTGTATAAATCCTCCTCCATCTGAAAATCCTGCGACCCTTTATTGGATGTCAAAGCCAAGAGGATAACCCATTTATTTTTAAACTCCAGAAATGGCGTCACCGAATCTTCGCCCATGTAAGGCGCAACCGTTACGGAATCAAAATTAAAATTATCAAAAAAGGCTTTGGCGTACATTTTAGACGTATTGCCAATATCGCCCCGCTTGGCGTCAGCAATCGTAAAATGTTCATTACCAATGAGTTGCAAATAATCAAGCGTCTTTTCAAGCGCCATCCAACCTTTCAAACCCAATGATTCATAAAATGCTAAATTAGGTTTATATGCTACGCAAAGGTCATGCGTAGCATCAATAATAGCTTTATTGAATGTAAAAATAGGGTCGTCTTCGGTGTACAAATGAGCGGGTATTTTACTCAAATCGGTATCCAAGCCTATACACAAATACGATTTTTTAGCGAGTATTTGTTGGAATAATTGGTCTTTAGTCATATTTTATCCAATTGAAAATGGAGAATGAAAAATTGAAAATGTTCATTCGTACCCTTGCCACCGCTTCAAGCGGTGGCAAGGATTATCACAAAAAATGTCAAACAATTTGTAATTGCCTGACATTTTTTTAATGTGTAAATATCTGTTAATCAATAATTTATACTAAGCCATTGATGGCAATGACGCCATTTATTTCGGGCAATTTATTCCTTATCGCTTGTTCTACACCAGCTTTCATGGTCATGGCTGACATGGAGCAACTTTCGCACATCCCCAACCATTTGACGTGGACAATATTATCTTCGGTAACGTCAACGACTTCAATATTGCCGCCGTCCACTTTTAAAAATGGGCGAATATCTTCCAGTGCAGCGTTTACTTTTTCAATTAAAATATCTTTATCTTCTATGACCATGTTGATTGAAATTGATATATTGTGTTGTTTAGACTAATTAAAAACAAAGATAGCATTTTAAACTAAATTTCAAACAAAATACTGAGGGGTTTGTTCTCAGATTAAGTTTTTTGTTTTGCTTATTCCATCTTTAAAATTGAAGATACAAAATTCAAAATAGGAAATCCAAATTCTATCGTAATTTTACATTTTTGAAAACGGTAAAAACCTCTGCGGAAATAGTGACAAAACAACCACTTGAGCTGAATGCGGATTTTCAATATGCACTTGATTTGCTTGAAAAAACGAAGAAAAACCTCTTTATCACAGGTAGGGCAGGGACGGGCAAGTCAACGCTTTTGCACCTTTTTAAAAGCACCTCTCGCAAAAAATGTGTGGTACTGGCGCCCACAGGCGTGGCGGCTTTGAATGCTGGAGGTCAGACGATTCACTCCTTTTTTGGATTTCCCGCCAAGTTTATTGCCCCCGAAGACATCAAAAGGCGTAGAGATACCCGTTTGTATAAAAAAATGGAGGTTCTGATTATCGACGAAATTTCGATGGTGCGGGCGGATATGGTGGATAATATTGACCGTTTTTTAAGAATGAATCGGGAAAATATGGCGCCTTTTGGCGGTGTACAGGTGGTATTTTTTGGGGATTTATTTCAATTGCCGCCCGTGGTGGCGACGCAGGAGGAACAACGTTTTTTTCAAACCTATTATGAATCTCAGTTTTTCTTCTCGGCGAAGGTTTTTACGGAACAGCCCATCAATAAAAATAATTTGGATGAAACGGGTTTTGAATTAGAGGGCTTGGAATTGGGCAAAGTCTATCGGCAAGAGAATCGGCATTTTATTCGTCTTTTGGATGCTGTGCGGACAAATCAAATAGATTATGATGATTTAGATGATTTAAATGCTCGTTTTCAGCCCAATTTTAGTGATAAAGATTATTTTATTACCCTTTCACCGCGAAATGTGGTAGTGGATGAAATCAACAATAGAGAGTTGCGTAACCTTACTCAGACGGAATTTTCTTTCATTGCTGAAGTGACAGGTGCATTTGACCCCAAGCAATTTCCTGCCGAAGGCGTGCTTAAATTAAAGTTGGGTGCACAAGTCATGTTTATTAAAAATGACCTCAAACGGGAGTACGTAAACGGCACGATTGGCAAAGTTGTGCAATTGGATTTTGATAAAATAGTGGTGCAAATTGAGGAAAAAGACGGTGAATTAAAGAATATTGAAGTAGAAAAACAGACTTGGGAAATCCTCCGCTATAAACTCGCCAGCGACGAAACGAAGATAGAAACCGAGACAATTGGCTCTTATAAACAATATCCTCTCCGATTGGCGTGGGCGATGACGATTCATAAAAGCCAAGGTAAAACTTTTGATAAAGTGATTATTGACCTCACTGGTGGAGCTTTTGAACATGGTCAAACCTACGTCGCACTGAGCCGTTGCCGCACGCTCGAAGGTATCGTTTTGAGGCAGCGCATTCGTCCGCAAGATATTCGAGTAGATGAGCGTATTGTGGAATTTTATGAAAGGAATTTTTAAATAATTAGTATTCGCTTTGCTGCGTAGTCGCTTCCGCTCCGTTTAGCCACTGATTTTACAGATATTGACTGATTTTGCACTGATTT
>JANPHO010000503.1:0-4337 GCA_031424515.1 Saprospiraceae bacterium | reverse complement strand
AAACTATTAAGTCAATACATGAAACCAACCTTATTAATTCTTGCCGCAGGCATAGGAAGCCGTTATGGAGGCTTAAAACAAGCTGATTCTATTGGCCCGAGCGGCGAATCCATTATTGAATATTCTATTTTTGATGCTATCCGTGCAGGATTTGGCAAAGTCGTTATTGTCATTCGTAAAAGTATTGAGCAGGATTTTAAAGAAAAAATTGCGGGTAAATTTGATGGCAAAATCAAAGTAGAATATGCCTATCAAGAAATAGACTCGCCTATCGAAGGCATTGATAAATTTCCTGAAAGAAAAAAACCATGGGGCACGGGTCACGCTATGTTAGTAGCAAAAGATTTGATTCATGAGCCTTTCCTCGTTATTAATGCAGACGATTTTTATGGTTTTACTGCTTTTCAAAAAATGGGTGATTTTTTAACTCGCCGTTGCACACCCACTCACTGTGGTATGGTCGGCTATTTATTAAAAAATACACTTTCTGAAAATGGTTCAGTAAGCCGTGGCGTATGTGAAGTGGATGAAAACGACCATTTAACGGGCGTAACTGAGCGTACTAAAATTTTAAAAGACGAAAAAGATAATCAAATCTACTATTTTGAGGAAGATAGACAGACACATCTGCCTGATAATACTATCGTTTCAATGAACTTTTGGGGTTTTCACCCAAATGTTTTTGAAATGGCGCGTAAAATGTTCGTAGATTTTGTCAAAGACAATCAAGACAATTCAACGGCAGAGTTCTATATCCCTAAAATTGCTAATAGTTTGATTGAAAATAAAATTGCTGACTTGACTGTGATGACCACCCGTGACCAATGGTACGGCGTGACTTATCAAGAAGATAAGCAAACCGTACAAAATGCTTTTTGGGCATTGACTACAATCGGTGCTTATCCGAGCAGTCTTTGGGAAGTTCCTCAAATGGCTACGCGCTAAATTCAGTAAATATTAATATAAAAGGCTTACAAACGTGTCAAAACGCTTTGTAAGCCTTTTCTTTTAAAAAAAATAAAACCAAACATGGAATTAAATAATATCATTAAAATGTTCCTCAATACTGAGGGGGTCTCAATTTCAATTGAAACATTAAAGTCTGGTCACATCAATGATACCTTCAAAGTTGACATAAAATCACATAATTTAGAGGAGTCATATATTTTACAAAGGGTCAATCACCATATTTTTACAGAACCTGTGAAAATAATGGAAAATATTGAAAATGTTGCCCTCTATTTACAATCCAAAGGTTATCCAAAACCCATTTTATCTTGCTTAAAAACCCTAAAAGGTGATTATTTTCATCAAAATACTGAGGGGTATTGGCGAATGATTCCTTTTATAAATAATACATATTCTATTTTAAAAGCTGAAAATGATAATCAAGCCTATCAAGCAGCGAAGGCTTTTGGTGAATATTCCAGATATTTAAATGATATTGATGTTAAAAAAATCCACACGATTATTCCTAATTTCCACAATGCAGATTTTAGAATTTCCCAATTTTACGACGCCCTAAAAAGTGAGCCTTTGGAGGAAAGATTAGAAAAAGTGAAGCCCATAATGGAATATGTGAGTCAACAAATCCACTATTTCAGCAATTATAAACCCGCAATCCCCGTCCGAGTGACGCATAATGATACCAAAATCAGCAATATTTTATTTGACAAAACCACCCAAAATGCTTCGTGTATCATTGATTTGGATACTCTTCAACCTGAAACTATCCTCTCAGATTTTGGTGATATGGTGAGAACCTACACCCCCCAGTATGGCGAGGATGAAAAGGACATTGAAAAGGTAGAAATGAGATTTGACTATATGAAAGCCCTCATTGAAGGTTTTTTATCAGAAGTCAATACATTTTTAACTGAAAATGAAAAGAAAAATCTCATTTATGGCGCTAAAAGAACCATTTTCGTACAAGCTCTTCGATTTTTGACAGATTATTTGAATAATGATACTTATTATAAAACGAGTTATCCAGAACAAAATCTAAGCCGCACGCTCAATCAAATTACTCTTCTCAAAAGTCTTGAAGCGCAAGAAGATGTGATAAATAAGCTCATATTTTAAAAAGCATCAAATAAGGTTTTCAATAAAAATTAAAAAAATATGAATCTTCGAGAAGAAATTTTATTGGAACATTCAAAAATGCAGTCACTCAAAATTGCCCATTACATCGGCGATGATAAGCAGCGATTTGATGATTTAATGAATCTTTTCTTGAGTAATGAATACAGAGTTTGCCAAAGAGCTGCTTGGATAGTGGAAATTATTACTGAAAAATATCCGCATTTAATTGAGCCGTACATCGAAAAAATGTTACAAAATTTGAAAAATGATGTCCATCCAGCAGTCATGAGAAATTCGGTACGAGTTTTGAATAACCTAAAAGAGTTACCTAACTCCTCCCTTGGATTAACAGCAAGTCTATGTTTTAAATACCTTGAAACCCCCTCAGTACAAGTAGCAACGAGGGTACATTCCATGAGACTTTTACATAAAATATGTTTGATAGAACCTGAACTGATAAACGAATTAACTATTATTATTGAAAATTTTATAGATCATGAATCACCCGCTTTTAAAGCTGCAGGACGTGATATATTGAATAAAATCAAGAAAAACAAACGATAAAAAGGCTATTTGATAAATATTGCCTCTGAATTCCGAACAAACCATACAAGTTAAAAAATCAACTTATTAACAATTTTAATAATAAACCCATCGTTCAGAATTCTTTTAGAAAATATTAATCATTTAGAAATGAAAAAATTACTCTTTTTAACCTTTTTCCTTACCCTCAACTTTTTAACTTACGCCCAATTCGAAGCAGGATTATCATTAGGTCTTACTTCATACAGTGGCGATATTGATTTTGCCATAAAAAATACGATGAAACAGTCTAAACCTGTAGGTGGTGTTTTTGGCAGATATTATCTAACGCCTTCACTCGCAATTCGGGGGCAAGCTTATTTCGGTCAGCTTTATGCCAGTGAAAAAAAATACTCTAATTCATCTTATCGTCAACAACGCGGATTTAGTTTTAACTCTCCTATCACAGAGTTCTCAATTCAAGGTGAATGGCATGCTTTAAAATTAGATCGCTATTTTACATTTGAAGATGAAGATCCTTTCATTTCACTTTACGGTTTTGGCGGCGGTGGTATGAGTTTGTTTAATCCTCAAACGGATTACAATGAGCCTAATACAATTGTTGATGACGTATCTGTTGATAGAGATGCTTCATTTTCGAAGATTGTTCCTTCTTTAATTGGTGGTTTAGGTATTCGAATAGCCATAACCGACCAACTCGGCTTCGGTGGAGAATTCGGTGGCAGAAAAATCTTCACGGATTACTTGGACGGTATCAGCCGATTATCTGGTGCAGCAAAAGATTATTACTACTTTGGCACTTTAACGCTCTCATGGAAATTTGAAGGCGGCGGTGGTGGTCTTAACTTATTCAGCGGTCGTGGCGGTAGAGGTGGCAACTGGGGTAAAGGCAGCAGAAGAGTGGGTTGTCCGAACTTTTAATAAAGAATACATCAAAAACCGATCATAAAATTTGAAGGCTGTCTCAATTGAGGCAGCCTTCTTCGTTAATAGTAGTCAAAACACATTTATTCAATAATTCTCTGAATAATTTTTCCCGTTTCCTTATTTTTTAAAATGAGCTTTTTTTCGCCGTAATGAGTCACTTCCTCTTTGACTAAATAATGCTCATCATCGAATGAAACTAAATGACTATCCTTAGTAAAACCTTCTTTTCCCCTCCAAATATCTAATTTTACAGGTTCCCATTTTTTGGATTTTGCTGAAACGTAGCAGGCATCCAAAACAGCATTGACTACATAGCCATCATAAAAAGTCTCCTTAGGTTCTGCGCCATTTTCAAAGGAATTAAACATATCCATAAACATGTGATTATAGCCTAATTCATTCAGTTCATCCCCTACAGGGAACTGCCAACCCACATTGGATTCTGCCTTTTCAGCCACATAATTAGCCCCTTTTCCCGATGTAAACATGTCAAAACCCGTTCTCAAAAAGCTATTTGTCCAAATTGTTCCTTCCGAGCCCATTACCTCATCCCTCAAATCCAAACCACCTCTGAACGTCCAGCTTACTTCAAACTGCCCGATAGCCCCATTTTCATATTTTACCAAAGCAATAGCATGGTCTTCGGCGTCAATTGGTTTCACTTGAGTATCTGCCCAACACATGACTTCAATGGGGCGAATATCTTTTCCAATGAAATTTCTGGCAATTTCAACGCAATGGCAACCTAAATCGAGCATACAACCCCCACCCGCAATTTCTAAATC
>JANPHO010000502.1:0-4400 GCA_031424515.1 Saprospiraceae bacterium | reverse complement strand
GCCTGAATGTTACATGCTAAAATTATGGAACAAAGCATATAAAATAGCTTCTTCATTACTACATATTTTTTAAAAAATGGACGAAGACTAAAGATTTTAAGATTGTTTTTGGTAAATCATTGGTTTTTAATTTAAAAATCAAATACCAATTCTTTTTTTTATGTTTATTTCTATATTAAAAACAAAGGGAGGTATTTTTTGAAAATAGCCATCAATACCCCCCTCAGTACAGTCAATTAAAAATGAATAAAAATCGTATTTTTTTAATTTAAAATAGTAATCGCACCTGCTTTGGCAATTTCGGAATCTTGGTCAGCACTTTTAGCACCACTTACGCCGATAGCGCCGATGACTTCACCTTTGTACATAATCGGAAAACCGCCTTGCAACATCACGGGACCAACCGTTGTCAAGGCAATGCGACCGCCGTTGATATTGTCTTCAAATCCTTTTGTTTCTTTTTTAAAAATAGCCGCAGTACGGGCTTTTTGATATGACACTTCAGCAGCTTGGGAGAAGGTGTTATCCATGCGTTCGAGATAGAGCAGATAACCGCCTGCATCGACGATGGCAATGCTGCCACCGGGAGCTTTATTGTCTATGGCATATTTACGAGCCGAATCTGCTATTTTTTTACACGCCTCTTGGGTTAATGTATAAGTCGTGTGAACTTGCGCTTGAGTATTTAATGCTAAAAAAATAAAGGATAGTATTAAAAAACTGAACTTTTTCATATAGATTTGGATTGTTTTTATTTAAAAGGATGATTTTCGAATATAATGTTAGTAAGCATTTAAATCTTCCCAACATTGATATACCCCTCAGTATAAGCTCTTATTTAGGACCTTCATAAGACGTTTTTGCTAATGACTCTTGCGTTTCGCCTGGGTGAATAATATCGTATTTAGCATCTTTTTTAGAAACAGTAGGCCAGTTTTTTTGAGCCGTTCTAAAACGTTTGCCTTCTCGGCGCTCCCATAATTTTTTGGCTTTAGCATTGTGATTGACCACTAAATGACCTTTTGTGATGTGGTGTGTCCAAACCTGAATCGGTCTTAAATTGCCTTCTGTAACCGCTACGGCGCAATAACCGCCGTACAATGGCGCATATTTCGCTGGTTCTTTATCAAAAAGGGCTTTGTTTTCAGCCGATTCAAACCAATATTTTGCACCTTGATAAGTGGATTCAAAATCTGCCTTGCCTTTGATGGTTTCAGTAGGTTTGGTGAACATGGCAACGCAATCGTAGCCTTGTAACATACAACCGTTACTGTCGAGGTTGAGCAAATAACCTTCTGTGGCTTTGGTTGGCACTTGTGCCATGACAGAGAGGGACATAAGAAGTCCTATTGCTATGATGCTAATACTTTTAATTTTCATTTTGATTGTTTTAATTTTTGTTAATTAGAAAAATTACATATTTGAGTGCCAAAGCACCTCGTAAGTAGAACACTCGTGTTTTTCTCCTGATAAGTGCATTTTCATTGTTTCACATTCTCCTTTGCGGATACGATATTGTTTTCTGTAAATCCAAGCTGCTGCTTGCATCCCTGAAATGGGGGCAACGAAATAAAGCCATAGCCCCGTCCAAACATTTGCCCAAACGGCTGAGCCGAATGTCCTTGCAGGGTTAATACTCATACCTGAAAATGGTGCTTCAAAAGTTATGAATAACGCCACCGTCAAACCCACAAAATAGCCCGTATAAGTCGCCAAAATTTTATGATTGCTCACTATTAAAACCATTGATAGCATTGTAAAAGACAAGGCTATTTCACAGATAAAAGCCACTAAAATGCCATTTTCTGCTGTCATGGGTGTCGTAACGACGTAACTTACTGAGGGGGCTGCAATGTAATTGGGTAATAAAAATTGTATTAAAGCAATGCCGGAAATACTGCCTACAAATTGAAAAACGATATACCAAAAAGCATCTTGACCGCTAATTCTGTCCAATTGATATTGTGCTAAAGTCACCGCAGGATTGATGTGAGCGCCCGATATTTTACCCCATTTTGAATAAATAATCCCGATGGCTGTCAATCCCATCGCTGTGCCAATCAAAATTCTTCTAATAAAATCAGAAGGAATAGCGGCTCGTATGGGTAAATCTGGGTGATCTATAAAAATAACAAACAAGGCGGCTGAAACCATAAATAGACCCAATCCCCATGCTTCAATCAGATAAATTGAACCGTTTTTTTTAAGTTCCTGTAGCATTATTTACTTTTTTTATCGTTAGAAATAGGGGAATTTTCTGCCAATAATTTAATAACTGCGGCTACTGACCATGCTTGATTGGCTGTACCACGACCTTGATTGGGTTCTAAACCATCAAAGATTTCGGATATGCCCAAAACGCAATCTTTTTTATAAAAATGCTCTTCCATTGTGGTCAATGAAGCCCGCATTTCCGCTTGTGCCTTCTCTGAAAAATCTTCGGCTTTTAGATACGCTTGCCAATATTCGCTGATTAAGAAAGGCCAAACTGTGCCTTGGTGATAAGCCGTATCCCGATGCCATTGGTCACCACCGTAAGTAGGTTTGAAATCAGAATCGTCTGGCGATAAAGTTCGCAAACCTAAAGGCGTGTATAAATGCTTTTTTACTGTTTCCAATACTTGCGCTTGCTCCTTTTTATTTAGTAAAGTAAAAGGCAGACTTAAAGCGTAAATCTGATTGGGGCGAATTTTGGTATCTACCGTTTCATCAGTAATAAAATCGTTTAAATAGCCTTCTTTATTCCAAAATTTTAATTTAAAATTCTTTTCAAATTGCGTCAAAAGGGTTTTATACTGTTGAGGAACGAAATCCCGATTATTTCGGGAAGGGGTCTCTTTTTTTAATAAATCAGCAAAGAAAAGCGTGATTTTCAAGGCATTGTACCACAGTGCATTGACTTCTACTGGGCAACCATGTCGAGGAGTCACCACGTAATCGCCCACTCGTGCATCCATCCAAGTCAATTGGGCGATGCCTTCACCACCGTACAAAAGACCGTCTTCAGTTACATGAATATTATAATGTGTGCCTTTGATATGGGCTTCTAAAATTTCAGTTAAATGGTTAAAATGTCGCTCAATAAATGCTGTATCGTTGAATTTTTGATGGTATTCGTACAAAGCCACGAACAGCCATAAAGTCGCATCAATGGTATTGTATTCAACTGGGTCTTGGCTGTTGTCAGGAAAACGATTGGGTAAAACGCCATTATCTAAATACTTAAAAAAAGTTGATAATATCTGTTGCGCCTTTTGCTGATGCCCCAACGTTATGCAAAGCCCTCGCAAAGCAATCATGGTGTCACGTCCCCAATCCGTAAACCAATGATACCCCGCAATGATTGTAGCGCTATCCGTTGATTTGCGTTGCACCACAAATTGGTCGGCTGAAACCACTAAATCTTTCAGAAAATCATCTGTTTGCGTTGTTTGCAAAGTCTGGATGCGGGCAATTTCTTGATTGCGTGAAGCGGCTGCCCAAGCGCAAGCATCGTTTTCAAGAGTTGAAAAAGTTAAAAAACATTCTTCTCCTGCTTCCAAATCCACTTTCAAATTGCCTATTGAGTAAGCATCTTCTTGAAAATCAAGACCCCGTTCCTGTTCATGGAAATAAGTAAAATTTTTATACCAATCCCTATTTGCCTTAAAAACACCTTTTGAAAACTGAAAAAACAGAGGCTCAGCACCGTAATGAGCATAAATTTTAAGTTGATTGGCAGTTTGTTCAGTATAAAAATTGGACTCATCGTTTTGATGAAAAAGGCTGTGATAATCCCGATGTACAAACAATGGATTTAAACTTAAAGTAACAGGCGCATCGCTGGTATTTTGATAAGAAACAACCGTTGTATTCGCTCCTTGTACCATAAAAACCGTTTTCACGATACTGTATTTATCCATTTGAAATGTCCAACGAGGTATTGGCAATCGGTCAAAATGGGTGATAAATTCACATCCTTTTGGGTGTATAACATCCCCATATTGATTGGTTGAGAACTCAAATTGCTTATCTTCTACCGTAAGTGTTTCTTCGATTTTAGATACCAAAACACGGCGGTCAGTTGGTGGGTTAAAAGTAGCGACCAAAAGACCATGATATCGACGGGTATTTGCTTGAGAAACACTACTGCTTGCATAACCGCCTAACCCGTTAGTCACGAGCCATTCGTTGCGTTTAATATCTTCGAATTGAGCATATTTATATTGTAGCATAGAATTGTTTTTTAAATTTGATTTTATTATTGGTTAAGACTGGAGTTACCCTCTCAGTATTTTGAGCACTTTAGCTCTATTTTTTTCTTTCTACCTATAAATCTGCTCAATTAATTCTGCCACGACACCAGTCCAGCCTGTTTGGTGCGAAGCACCCACACCACGACCTGTATCGCCATGAAAATA
>JANPHO010000501.1:0-13537 GCA_031424515.1 Saprospiraceae bacterium | reverse complement strand
TCCACCTAATTTTTTAATGGCGCGTGCTACATTTATGCCCCCTCCGCCTGGCTCCATTATTGGTACTGAACAGAGCAGTTTTTTTTCAGGAATTAAAGATTGTACGGATGTGCTTTTATCAATACAAGGGCTGAAAGTTAGGGTAACTATTTTTTTCATAAAAAGGCTATTTGTAATGTAAGACTTCAATTAGGTCAAACCTTGGTGCTTTAAAGACTGAACAATACCCAAAGTGTACCAGTAAAGAAACAAACTATAAATGATAAAATCGTGATAGATTATATCTGCATTTATCGAGAAATTATAATGTTTGTCCTTCTTTAACAATCCTCCCATCTTCCATTTCAATGATTCGATGTGTCCTCTCCGCGAAGCTTTGGTCGTGGGTAACAATTAGGAGCGTTTGATGGTATTCTTCTGCCAGTTTTTTAAAAATATCAAAGACAATTTCGCTATTTTTTTTATCCAAATTACCCGTTGGCTCATCACCCATAATGATAAGAGGGTCATTAATTAAAGCTCTTGCAATAGCCACCCGTTGTTTTTCACCACCTGAGAGTTGATTGGGCATTTTAACGGCTTTATCATCAATTCCAAGCTTTTTCAAATGCTCAATTGCCCGATGTTCTATCTCTTTTTCAGAATATTTTTGCAACTTCAAAGCGGGTAGCATCACATTTTTAAGTACTGAAAACTCATTTAGGAGGTAATGAAATTGAAAAACAAAACCTATCTTTTCATTTCTAATTTTCGCCAGTTCGCCTTCTTTTTTACCCCGCATGATTTCGTTATCAATCAATAAATCTCCTTCATAATCGGTATCCATTGTGGAAAGGATATAAAGCAAAGTTGATTTTCCACATCCAGATTTGCCAGTTATTGATACAAATTCCCCTTTTTCAATAGTAAAATTAATGTCACTCAATACCTTGATAGTAATGGGATCATGAAAGTCTTTACTAATATTTTTAGCTTCTAAAACTGTTTGGTTCATAATTATTTTCCGCGTATAATGATAACTGGATCTATTCCACTTGCTTTCTGAGCAGGGAATAATCCCGCTAAATAGGTCGTAATTAAGGAAAAAGTAGCCCCAATGACGTAAAATGCAAGGCTATAATTGATGGGATATGTTTTCACCGTTGGCAAAGAAGCCGTATTGAAAGGGATTTGGTCAATGCCCAACGATATTAAAAACCCAAAAAGCAAACCCAAGGCGCCACCAAAAACACCAATGCTCAAGGCAATGGAAAGAAATATCCGTCTGACATCTTTACCAGAGAAACCCGTGGCTTTTAGAATAGCGATTGTGTCCATTTTTTCATAAATCATCATATTGAGGATATTGTAAATGCCAAATCCCGCAACAATTAAAAGCACAACCCCTACTGAATATGAAATCAAACTTCTCACAAAGCTACCCGTCTCGAATTGGCTATTTGCGGTTTGAATATCCTCTGCATCCGTCTGAAAAAGGGTTGCATATTCCTTTGATACTGAGGGGGCCAATTTCAAATCTTTCAATTTTATTTGGATATCCGTTATATAATTATTGGCTTTACCCAAAAGCTTTTGAGTAGTTGACAGCGAGGCAAAACATTGCACTTTATCCAATTCTTTAATACCCGATTGGAAAAAACCGACTACTTTCAAGGGAATCCTATCGCCTTTTACCGTTGTAACTTGCACCACATCACCAATATCCACCAATAGTTTTTCAGCCACGCCTTTCCCAATAATAATGCTGTTGGCTATATTCTTCAAATCCAGCGCAGAGCCCAAAATGACATAATCATTAAAAAAGAATAATTTATTTTCAGCAACCACATCTATGCCACTGATTACACCCGTAATATCAATAACTCCCGTATTGAAAAAGACTTGAGCCGTAATTTTAGGCGCAATACCCAATACCCTATCGTCCGCTTTTACGGCTTGAATAATGGCAGCACTATTCAGAATTTCAGCTCCTTTTCCGCTCGGTTTGATGGATTGAACAAAATTATGGTGGTTTTTATAGTCATTAGATAGATTTATGGGTTGATTTGGGTTGGGTTTTATATCCGTGTACAAGCGCACATGGGGTGTTCTATTTAAAATCAAACCATCCAATAAATCATTCAATCCAGTCATAAAACTCAATAAAGCAATAAACATGGCAATACTAAACGTCACACCGATAGCAGCGACAAGCGTCTGTTTCCACCTTGCTAAAAGGAGGGCAAGAGCGATTTTAGCTATGAGTTTATAGTTCATTTCAATGGTTTTAGAATAAAATCATTCGCCGTGATACCCCTCAGTATTTCGACCTTTTCGTAGTCTTTTAAGCCTATTTCTACCTTCCTTTTTTCTTTATTTTCCATTAAAACAAAAGACTCGTCTATCAGATAAGTACGTGGGATAGTCAAAACCTTTTCCTTTGTGTTCAATATAATATTGGCTTCAGTTGTCAAAAAGGGATAGAGCGTGGCAGGTTTTTTAATAAAAGAAGACTCAAGGGTAAATGTTCTGGTTTTTTCATTCATAATGGGGTTAATTTTATCCACTTTTGCTTCAAACACTTCGCCTTTGTAACTATCCAAAGTCATCAACACTTTTTGACCCAACTTAATTTTAGCGATATCGGATTCGTCCACTTGCAATTCGACGATGAAATTTTGGGCGTCACCCATCACCAAAAGGGGGCTTTGCGGATTCACAATTTCACCTTGTTCTTTTAAAATGTTATACACGCGCCCATCTATTTGGCTCTTGACAGTATAATCTTTTTCAATCGTTTTACTAATAGAAAGATTCTTCTTAGATTGTAAAGCGGCAAAATTAAGTTGCTTTTTTAATTCATTGTAGCGATAAACAGCTGCATCATAAGCAGCCGTCGAGTTAGCAAAGGTCAATTCTCTCTGTTCCAGTTCTACTTTTGAACCTATCTCTTGTGCCCAAAGATTGCGTTGGCGCGTGAGTAAAAGTGAATCATTCGCCACTTTCTTTTTAGCGATGTCAATACCTACTTTTAGTTCATTTAACCTATCATCCTTTGTAGAAAAATCAGCAAAATCAGCCGCTATTTGAGCATTATCAATATTCAGTTTGGTCGTTTCATTAAAAATAATGAACAAAGGATCGCCTTTTTTAACAAAATCACCCTCCGAAACCAATGTTTTTTGAATCAATCCGTTGACTGTAGCAAACACCTGATATTGATTTTTACTTTTAACGATACCTGAAGCATAGACGGATTCGGTTATATTTTCAATGGCTGCTTGGGTTTTCTCTTGTTCTTTTTTACAGCTTAAAAAGGCAATAAGCAATAAAATATAGGCAGATATTTTCATAAAAAATGCTGTTTGGTAAACGCTTGGTAGTTTAAAGGCTTGTGCCTAAGTAGTGTAAAAATATAAATTTTGAGTACATTTTTAGCTGATAAATCTCATGTTTGGGAATGATTTAAACAGTGTTTTATGAGTAAATTTGTGGGTAATGAGTGTATTTTACCGCTCGATGTGCAAAATTGGGTATTTTACTGAGGGGGTGTGTTACATAATTATTGATATAGTTTACATCTTTCACATATTCTCATTTTTAAGTTATTGCTCTATAATTTGAAAAATAAAGCAAAAATTAGTGATATTCGTGGGAAATTTTTAAAATTAAAAGCCTTCAATATGGAAGCTAGGGATAACCAATTAAGTATTTTTGAAGATAGACCCATCCGCAAGGTACTGCACCAAGGGAAATGGTATTTTTCCATTATTGATATCATTGAAATACTGAGCGATAGCCCTACACCGCGCAAGTATTGGGATAAAATCAAAAGAAAACTGAAAGAAGAAGGTGTTTCTGAAACGTCTCCGATTTGGAGACAGTTCAAAATGATAGCTTCTGATAATAAACTCCGCCTCACAGATTGCTCTGATACTGAGGGGGTATTGCGTATCATTATGTCCGTCCCTTCTCCAAAAGCTGAACCTTTTAGGCATTGGATGGCACAAGTCAGCACTGAGCGCATTGAAGAAACTGAAAATCCTGAAATCGGAATTGAGCGCATTCGAGAGATTTATAAAGCAAAAGGATACCCCGAAGAATGGATTGAAAGGCGCATGCAATCCATCGAAACCCGCAAGCAACTGACCGACGAATGGAAAAAGCGTGGCGTGGAAGAGGGTCAAGAGTTCTCTATTCTGACCGCCACTATCGCCAAAGGTACATTCGGAGTTACGCCCTCTGACCATAATAAAATAAAAGGTTTGGAAAAACAAAACCTTCGTGACCACATGACACCCCTTGAGCTCATCTTTACGGCTTTGGGCGAGGAGTTGACCCGCGATGAAGCCGTCAGAAACGATGCAAAAGGTTTTAATGAAAATCATGAAGCAGCTATCAAAGGCGGTAGCATAGCAGGTGATGCTCGCCAAAGAGTAGAAGAAAGAACCGGCAATAAAATTGTTTCTGAGGAGAATTATTTAAAAAAGCTGGCTGAAACAAATAATGAAAACAAGATTGAAGGCGAACCCTAAATTTAGGTTTTAACTTAAAATAGCTTTTTTATGAATAAAATTGTTGTCGCAGTTAGTAAAAGCCCCACTCACACAATGGGTAAACCAAATGTCGAATCTATAAAACTGCTGACAGGATTGGGCATAGAGGATGACGCGCACATGGGGGTAACAGTAAAGCATCGTTCAAGAGTGGCACAAGACCCAACGCAGCCCAATTTGAGGCAGGTACATTTGATTCATTCGGAGCTTCATGATGAATTAGCAGCGAAAGGTTTTGATGTTTCCCACGGTCAGATGGGTGAAAATATCACAACAAAAGGCATTGATTTATTAAGCCTTCCTAAAGGGTCAAAATTATTGATTGGTGCTGAGGCTATAGTAGAAATCACAGGATTGAGAAATCCTTGCAATCAACTGGAAAGTATTCAAAAAGGCTTAATGAAAGCGGTTTTAGATTACGATGAAAAGGGTGATTTAATCAGAAAAGCAGGAATTATGGGTATTGTACTGAGGGGTGGCATCGTGAAAAAAGGAGATAATATTGTCATTGAATTGCCAACTGAACCCCATATAAAACTTGAAAGGGTATAAATTTTAAGCTCCATTGGCTTTAAAAACGAAAAACAACTTTATGAAAAACTATCTTTTTACAATCTGTATCATTATTGCCGTGGCTATTTCAATGGCTTTTCCGCAATATTTTATCGAAATCAATGGTTTTCCTTTGAAAAAGCTCATCATTCCTTTGCTCCAAATCATCATGTTTGGAATGGGAACGACTATGAGTTGGGGCGATTTTTTAGCTGTTGTTAAAACCCCGAAAGCCGTAATTGTGGGCTTGGTTTGCCAATTTACCATCATGCCCATTGTGGGATTTACGTTAGCTAATGTCTTTTCTTTTCCGAATGAAATTGCTGCGGGTATCGTTTTAATTGGCTGCTCGCCCAGTGGTTTGGCATCTAATGTAATGGCGTATATTGCAAAGGCAAATGTGGCTTTATCTATTACCATTACGAGTATAGCGACGCTTTTAGCTCCAATTCTCACTCCTGCTTTGATGAAGTTATTGGCAGGACAATTCATTGATATTAGCTTTTGGTCAATGATGCAGGATATTTTAAGAATGATTATTTTTCCCATCATATTGGGTTTGTTGGTTAATAAAATTTTAGGAAAAAATATCAATATTTTAAACCGCATTTTACCCATTATTTCTATGATGGGTATTGCATTTATCATCGTCATTATTACCGCAGCAGGGCGTGATTCACTGCTTTCGATTGGAGGTATTTTAATATTTGCAGTTTTGATACACAACGTTTTAGGCTATTTTTTAGGCTATTGGGGTGGAAAGCTATTCGGATTGAACGAGCAAAGTTGTAGAACAATAGCTATAGAAGTAGGCCTTCAAAATGCTGGTCTGGCTTCAGGTTTAGCACTTCAAATGGGAAAAGTGGCTACTGTGGGTTTGGCTGCTGCTTTATTTGGACCTATTATGAACACATCTGGTTCTCTCCTAGCAACGTGGTGGGGTAAAAGACCACCTTTAAATTAATTTTCAAATCCTAAAATAAGATATTTTATGACTAAAAATAGATTAGAAGCTTTCAGCGATGGCGTTTTAGCTATTATCTTGACTATCATGGTTTTAGAAATGAAAGTACCACGTGGTACTGATTTAGAGGCATTAAAACCCCTTATTCCTGTTTTTTTAAGCTATATTATGAGCTTTGCCTACGTTTTAATTTATTGGAACAATCACCACCATTTGTTTCAAGCCGTCAAACACATCAATGGGAAAGTTTTATTAGCCAATGGTCATTTATTGTTTTGGCTTTCCTTATTTCCATTTGCTACAGGGTGGATGGGTGAAAATGATTTTGCGAAACTCCCTGTTTTACTCTATGGCATCATTGTCCTAATGGCGGCCGTTTCATATACCCTATTATCAAATATATTGATAAAAATTCATGGCCCAGATTCCGTTCTGGCGAAAGCTTTGGGAAAAGACTTAAAAGGAATTATATCCCTTATTTTTTATTTATCAGCTATTGGTTTCGCCTGTTTTTACCCTCTCGTCTCTTGTACTATTTTTGCAATTGTAGCCATAATATGGTTAATACCCGATAAACGTATTGAAAAGATTCTTTATCCTTAAAAAATGGGACTATACTGAGGGGGGATATCTTTTAGACTTATCTTTTTCCAAACGCATGTGGTAATGTCTTTCTAAAACTTCAAGAGCTTTCAGAACCCGTTTAGCTTTAGCATCCAGACTTTTAGGTTCAGTGACAAATTGCGCCACCCACCGCTTTGTGGAGGGATTACTGACTGCGTATTGCGCTTTGGCGATAGGGTTTTCATCCAGTTCCATCATAAAATAATCTGGCAATTCGACTTCTTTATAGCCTTCGTTCTCCTGTTCCTCGATTTCGATATATACCTCATCGCCCATTTTTTTACGAATGGCTTTCAACATTTTAGCATTGAGCATAAAATAATGGCGACCATCGCCCAAAGGTAAAAGAGTGCGCTCAAAGGTATATCCATCAATCGTACCGCGCACATCTACCCGATTCTTGACGCCAAATATCTTCTCAATATCAAATGGTACGAGAGCAATCACAATCGGTGATGTTGCGCCATTGATGCTTTGGAGAGTGGTATGGAAACGTTGCATTTAAGGTTTTTTATTAACAATACTGAGAGGGTGCCAATCAAGACGATTATACTTTCACAGCCACCTTGTTATTATTCAAAAAATAAGGCGCATAGTAAGCTGGTATATTACTCATCGGCAACACTTCTTCCCGAATGCGAATGCCCAATTTCGCCATCATAAATGCACGGCGAGCTTCAATTCTTTTCCAAGATTCGGGAAAACGGGTTGCCCATTCTGCTCTCAATTTTGCATCAGCAAGGACGATTCCATCTTCCATATTGGCACAGACAAAACCTCGTTTAGAAATGGGTATAATGTCCATTTGTAAAGCCATATTGGAATATAATTCAACGTCAGAATCCATTGTAAAAGGTGAATTGACCCATTCGTCGAGGTGAATGGTATGCCCGGTATTGACCGCAAAATCAAAAAGTGTTTTATCTCTCGCAGCCTCCACGGCTTTACAGACTGAAGCAGCCTTAACCCCAATCCCGATGTTTTCGTACCAAGTGACCACCGTTTCAAAATAATTGCGCCAAAAGGGCTCAAAAATTGCGCGGGTCGCTTCGGACAATTGTGTTTCACTTTCAGCAATAAAGCCCGCTCGACAAGTCAATGAGCCTTGAATACCCAAAGCCGATGTGAAGGCATCACCCAATTGTACCTTTCGGGCAGAGGGGCTGCTTAAGCCAATCTTTGCTTTTTCTCCCGTCGAAACCATCGGATGACAGCTATATGTCAAACCATCACTTTGATAAAAAGCGGCTAATTCGTACTCACGCACGCCAATAGCCACGTTTTTAACCACATTTTTGATACTCTCTGATGAGCGACACGATGCCCATTCCATCCTCACCAACTCTTCTAAACAATTATGGTGGCGTAAACCCGTTTTATTATCCATAAAAATAGCGTTCGCATTGCTTAAAATGCCTGTTTCGCCTATCATATTTCTCAAAATATCAGCTAAGTAGGCGGGAATTTCTAAAACGGATTCGTCTTTTAAATCTACTGTTTTATAATAAGCACAGCCTACTCTACTGCCTTTTCCAATACCAAATTCCGATAAAATGGCTTTTATATCCCTTGAAAGAGATCTATCCTGCCCCATCAAACTAAACGGCTGATACAATTCATATTCCATAGGAATCGGCACAATGCCCGTATAACCCATGCATTCATTACCCAATAGTAATTTACGATGACCGTGCGTATCGAGCAGTAAAAGTGCCTCCTCAAACCGAGGGTCGAGATTGGTTAAATATTGCAAATTAGCATTGTGCTCCCTATCCGCAAAGACCAATAAAAAATCTAAGCCTTTCGACTGCATTTGAGCCACTGTAGCAGCGAAACGCGCCTCAAATACTGAGGGGGGTATGTCAGGCATTTCAGCGCATTTGCCGAATTCGGGCAGTTCGACTTCTTGGAGAGTGATATTGGATTTTGTCATTTTTTTTATTTCATACGAAAGTTAAAAACGTTTTTTATCAGGGTCTTGGCGAGTATCAAAAAAATCGGCGATGATGAGCGTACGCCCTTCAATTCGATAATACATTTTTCGATATTTATCAATGTTAATTTGACGGATAGTTTTGCTTTTTTAGTAGGGCGACCTATATAAGGTTGTTCTGTGAGTTGACCAATACGACGAAAGACGAGTTGAAAGAATTTTTCAGCAGTATTTATTGAATATTCATCATGAAGATAATTGATAATTTGGTCAAAAGAACGCTGAGCCGTTTTATTCCAAATTATTTTTTGAACCATTTTTCATACTTTTTCATCACATCTTTATGCGAAACCCAATTTTCAGGGTCATAGCTTTCGTCAATAGATTGTTCTAAGCGTGTTTGTTGAGCGGGTGAAAGTTCATCCCACCAGTCATTTTCGTTTTCCTCAGTAATGTCTTCCAAAGCTTCGTGCACTTTATCAAAAATCCGAGCAACAGTGTTTTGATCTTTCGCATTAGCTACGATTTCAAAAATTTCGACTTTCATTTCTAACTCAGTCATATCATTTGTTTTCAAGAAAGAATATCTATTTACACAAAATTAATCATTTTTGAAAAATCTTGCAAAATATTTCTAAAATGAAAAACGATTCAATCATTTTAAAAAGTGCTGTAAAATATATCCATTTTTACGCCTTCCTCAACTCCAAAACCGTAATCTCAGGTGAAATGCCCACTCGTCCCGAGAAGCCCAGAAAACCAAACCCACGATTAATATGTAGATAACGACCATTTTCTTCGTACAAACCCGCCCATTTTGGATAGCGGTATTTGATGGGACTCCATTTAAAACCCTTGATTTCAACGCCCATTTGTGCACCGTGGGTATGCCCCGAAAGCGTTAAATGAACGTGATTATCTAAGATTTTCACTTGTTTTTCCCAATGCGTCGGGTCATGTGAAAGCAGTATTTTAAAACTATCTTGTGAGACACCCGACATCGCTTTATTGAGATTGCCATATTGTGCAAAGCCATGTCCCCAATTTTCAACACCTACCAAGGACAGTTTTTGACCATTGCGCTCAATTTCAAGGTTTTCATCAAGCATCAATTTAAACCCTAAATTTTGATGATGCTTTTTCAATTGCTTAAAATTAGCGAGTTTTTCAGCAGGTGATTCCCACCATTTATAGTCGCCATAATCGTGATTGCCTAATATTGAAAACTTACCCAATGGTGCATGTAAAGCTTTAAAAATATCCAAATAAGGCTCAATTTCAGTCGCTTCATTGTTCACCAAATCGCCAGTGAAAAACAATAAATCCGATTTTTGAGCATTGGCTAATGCGACGCCACGCTTCACAGCTTCGGGGTCAGTGAAACTTCCTGCATGAATATCCGACAATTGCGTAATCGTCAAACCATCAAAAGCATCGGGTAAATCCTTGAAAAAAATGGTGTGGCGATGCACTTTATAATCGTATTTGCCTTTTACAATGCCGTAAATAATGCCTAAAAATGGCACAGCAGCCAACCCCAAACCCAATTGACTTACAAATACTCGACGCTCAGGAATGAACTGTCCTTTCTCATTTTGTTGAAATTGGATGTAATTCACAACCGTTCCAAAAAATCTTACAACATCCTGTCCAAGCAAAACGAGAGCAAAAACGAGTTTAGGAACCATCAATAGAATGAACGCATTGAAAGCTATGGTTTGATACGTTTTCATGCCTTTGGCTCTATCAAATGTTAAAAAGCCAAAAGCGATAATTCCTAAAAAAATGATATTGACAATCCAAAACGCCCAATGCGTCATAGTACGGGCTGAATCCGAATCAAAACTGGCAGTTAAAGTTTTTATGCCTTGAAAAGTATAAAGGTCAATTAAAAATATAAAAATTAAAACTATAAACATAAATGTACTTTTAAAAATCGTGGTTGTTAAATGTGTACATTGAATGACGAAATAATGGGTGGGATATTTTATTGAAATTGGAGGGTACATCAAAGAATTATTTTAATCCAATCACTTGCCTTTCAATAATTCTTTCTACTTCATTCAAATTTAATACTTTGATTGTAGCTTCACCAATTGAGGATTTGGCATAAACTACAGATTCGGAAAACTCAAAGTGCTCTTTCCAAACATCTGTTCGTGGGTTATAAAGGCGTATAAAAATACGGTCAGGCAAGAGAACAGTACCTATATCACTTCCTTTGTTGATATTGCATAACATGCAGGAAAGTGCTAAATTATTTAGGATAGTTTGACCACTGTGCTTAAGACTAATGATATGGTCAATATGGTGAGGATAAAAACTATCTTCCAAAGGTAACTGGCAGTATTCGCAGCAATATCCCGCACGTTTGGCAACAAGTTCTCTCAGTTTGTTTGATATATAACGGCTCATGAATTAAGTCGTTGTCTTGCACGAGCTTTAGCAAGGCGCATAAGATGTTCGATAAGCATGTATTGTTGTAACTCATGCTTTTCTTGTTCATCTAAATTGCCCTCCTGATTTTTTTCAACAAGTTCTTCTAATCGTCTGACAGATTTTTCTGATGGGCGAAAACTCAAAATCTGTTCTGGACGAGGTGCAGAAGTGATAAAATCAACTATTTCATCAAAGGCTCTATGAGATACCATCTTATTCTTTTTGTGCAAAAATAAGCGTTTTCAGGTAATAATGTTTAAAAATAAACGATAAAAAGATGACTTATCACTTCATAAAATCCTCCCCCAAAATCTTCTCCAAATACCGAATCAAATCTTCCGCATTTTCTTTTGAAAAACACATCGGCGGCTTAATTTTAATCACATTATTTTGAGGCCCATCCACACTGATGAGTATGCCGTGCATTTTCATGCGGTTAGCGAGGTAAGCGGTTTTATCGGTGGCAGGAATTTTACCCGCTTCGACCAATTCAAAACCTAAGAAGAAACCTTCGCCACGCACATCTCCGATGATTGGAAATTCAGTTTGCAGTTCTCTTAATTCCACTTTTAAAAATTCGCCAATTTCCAGAGCATTTTCCTGCAATTTTTCTTCTTTTATCACTTTTAAAACTTCTAAACCAATCGCCGCCGACACTGGATTGCCCCCAAATGTATTGAAATATTCCATGCCATTCGCAAAGGCAACAGCGACAACTTCGGTACAAGCCACCGCCGCCAAAGGATGCCCGTTGCCAATTGGTTTGCCCATTGTTACGATGTCAGGAATAACATCTTGGAGTTCAAAACCCCAAAACTTTTTACCGACTCTGCCAAATCCCACTTGTACTTCATCAGCTATGCAGACACCGCCCGCTTTGCGAACGGAGGCATAAGCCAATTTTAAATAATTATCGGGCAAATCAATCTGACCACCACAACTCACAATACTTTCCGCTAAAAACGCCGCAACGCCACGACCTTTTGACTGGATTTCAGCAATTGCTTCGTCCACATGAGCAGCGTATAATGCACCCGTTTCACTCAATTTGCCTTGATATTTACCTCTAAAACTATCGGGCAGCGGGACAATATGCGTATTTTCGGGTTTGCCTTTGCCACCTTTTCCGTCAAATTTGTAGGAACTGACCGCAATGCAGCCGCTTGTATTGCCATGATAACCAATTTCAAGGGCGATTGTATCCTTCTGATTCGTCACTGCTTGAGCCATCCGCAAAGCCAATTCATTGGCTTCGCTGCCCGAATTAACGAAGTGAATAACAGATAATTCAGGTGGCAAAGTGGCGCATAACTCCTTTGCAAAATCCAAAATATTATCGTGTAAATAACGGGTATTCGTATTTAAAACCGCCATTTGTTGCTGACCAGCCTTTACTACTGAGGAGTGTTCGTGCCCTACATGAGCAACGTTGTTGACGGTATCCAAATAGCGGCGACCAGTGTCATCAATCAAATATTGACGCTCACCCCTCAGTATTTTGAGCGGTTCTTTATATGAAATGCTCAAACTCTTACCCAAGTGTTTTTTTCTAAAAGCAATCAACTCTTGATGACTTGGGGTGTTAAACGGTTCCAGTTTTTTATTTTTAAAAAGCCAATTAGGGTCAGGTGAAATGGACGACCACACATCTATTTTACTCGGAATTGCAACGCCGGGGAAGTCATTTTTAAAGCCCAATAAATCCAGCATGATTTGAAAATGCAAGTGCGGTGTCCAGTTCCCATTTTCAGACGCATCACCCAAAGCAGCAATTTTATCTCCAGCCTTGATTTTATCCCCAATTTTGACTTTTTTAATGCTTTTTTTACTTAAATGCCCATAAAGAGTATAAAAAGTAAGTGATTTATCAATTTTATGCTTTAAAATAATCACCCCACCATAATCTTTATCATTATTGTTAAAAGCACAACCCACTATTTTCCCGTCCAAAAGAGCATGAACAGGCGTCTCTTCTTTTAACCAAAAATCAACGCCTAAGTGGATGGTTCTGTACTCAGCTCCATTATTGCCTTCTATTTCAAAAGCCTTAGTGGAGTACAAAGGGCGAGGCTCTAAATAACCACCTGCGATGAGTTGCTTCTTGTTTTCTGCTTGTAATTGATTGATTTTAGTAGTAAAAATATCCGTGTTTTTATACTCGGAATAATTACCTAAAAACATACTGCCAACACTCAAATCCAATCTAAAAACATTGGGAAATGAAATCGTCGGGAATATATTTTTTAACTTAAAATTCTGCTTTGCTGCCCAGTTTTCAAAGGCTTTTTGATGTGGAACGGGCATCATGCCACACGCTGCACGGAAAGAAAAATGCACGTACTGAGGGGGTATATTTTTCCATTTAAAAAGCAATTCCCAAGCGGGTTTTTCACTGATTAAAAGGTATTCGTTGTCGGGTTCTTTAATTTTATTGATAGCTGATTTCGTGACGCTGATGACCAAGCGCATCGCCGTCAAAGTGTACAACAT
>JANPHO010000500.1:0-1896 GCA_031424515.1 Saprospiraceae bacterium | reverse complement strand
CCTATTCCAGTTGCACCAAGCACCCCCTCAGTATTGAGCGTGGTTCATGCGACTTGTAGTGTGCCTACGGGTACGATTTCAATAAATACACAAACTGGGGTTGAGTACAGTTTTGACAATGGGACGAGCTACCAAATTGCTAATGTAAAAAGTGGTTTGGCGCCAGGTACCTATAAAATAAAGGTTAAAAATGCGGCGGGCTGTGAATCAGCAACTATTGAGGTGTCGATTAATGCGGCGGCGACGAGTTTACCAGCGTGGAATATTCACGTTACACAACCGACATGTACTTCGCCGAGAGGAACGATTGCGGTGACTTATCCGCCAAGTGGCTATTTGTACAGTTTTGATAATGGCGTGTCGTTTCAGCCATCAAATACTAAATCTGGATTGGCAGTTGGTACTTATTCGGTAGTGATTAGGAATTATTCGGGTTGTGTTTCGGTGCCGAAAGTAGTGGGTATAGTTGCGCCAGTAAATACGACAACGAATAGTATTATTGCCTCTCAAACAACTGTTTGTAGTGGTGAAACAGTAAAATTGAGTGTGGCACCTTATACGCCAACGTGTATTTATAAATGGAGCAATGGGGCTTCAACGGATCCAATTTACGTCAATCCAACGACCACCACCACTTATACAGTGACGGTAACGAACGGTGGCTGTACTTCGGTGGCGTCAAAAACCATTACAGTGTATCCAAAATTAGCTAAGCCGAAAGTGACTATAGTTCATCCTACTTGTGGTACTCAGGGGACTATTACTATCACAAATCTTCCTGCGGGTGCTTCGAGTAAAATCAATGGAACAAATTGGACACTTGGAAAAACGGTATACTCCAATTTAGAATCGGGTACTTATAAAGTAAAAATTAAATTGAATGAATGTGATAGTGAAGAAGAAAAGGTACTTCTGAATGACCCTAATTTCAATTTCGACCCGACAAAATGCTATAAAATTGTCAATAAAAATTCGGGTAAAGCGTTGGATGTTTTTCAAAATAAAACCTCAAACAATATCCCAATTATTCAATATTCGTTGAATGGTGGGGGGAATCAAAAATGGCAGTTTTCGTACACCACGGGCGGTTATTTGAAAATGAAAGTACAGAGTAGTGGTAAATATCTTGCTTGCCACGATAGCTACAACGGAGCCAATGTGTACCAATATGATTATTATTCAGGCGGTCAGAAAGATTGGGCGATTGAGTGCTTGGGCAACGGTGATTTTAGAATTGTACACAGATACAGCGGAAAATATTTGAGCATTGAAAACAATTCTAAATTAGATGCAGCAAAAGTTGAAATTCGGAATTGGATGAATTTGGATGCTCAAAAATGGCAAATTGTGGAAGTACCTTGCGATATTACTGCTAATTTGAGACAAGCGGGTTACATGACAGCCAAGGCAGAAGCGGAGGTCAATCAGATAAATATCACATGGTACAGCAATATGGGATATAAAACGGATTATTATACCGTTGAAAAATTCAATGAGCAAAAAGAGCAATTTGAAGAAATCTCGACTTTAAATAATACGCAATATGATGATAAATTGAGTTATTTCACTTATTTGGATATGAATCCCATTGAGGGAGATAATCTATATCGAATCAAAGCGGCGTTTGATGATGGTACTGTGCAATTAAGCCCGTCTTTAAAAGTTGCTTTTGGAAACATCAACGGTGTGCGATTATTCCCGAATCCTGCGGTGGATTATATTGATATCGTACTTAATGATGCGCCTAAAAATGCTGTCACTCTGACGCTGAATAATATGCTTGGATTACCTGTGATTGTAAAATCTTATGAAAATGAACAGCGTATGCATTTTGAAATAAAAGATATTCCGAATGGTATATATCAGTTGCATATTTCACAAAAAGGTAAGCGTAGT
>JANPHO010000499.1:0-16161 GCA_031424515.1 Saprospiraceae bacterium | reverse complement strand
GGTGATTTATTGCCCAATCCGACTCGTGACCAACTCATTGCAACGTGTTTTAACCGCAATCATCAGCAATCGCAAGAGGGCGGCGTTGTGCCTGAAGAGTATCGTGTGGAGTATGTGAGTGACCGTGTAGCGACTTTTGGTAAAGCGTTTTTAGGGCTTTCGACGGAATGTGCGAAGTGTCATACGCATAAATATGACCCGATTGAGCACAAAGACTACTATTCTTTATTTGCTTTTTTTAATCAAAACAACGAGTCTGGCATTGTGCCTTACAATGGGGAAGCTGCGCCAACCGTGTTACTCCCGACTCTGGCTGCGAAGAAAAGTTTGGACAGTTTGAATGCTTTGATGCAACCGCACATTGCTAAAACTCAAGTGACAGAGCAGTATAAGCAAGACCTTGAAAACTGGCTTTCAAGCATAAAAAACAAGGATAAATCCTTTTTGAAAGAACCCGTTGGGCGGGCGATGTATTTAGATTTTGAAAAACAAGACACCTCTTTAATCGCCGATTTGATTACGCCGCCCACAAAAACTGACTTGGAAAGACGGGCAAAAGAGCTTGAAAAAAGTAAAAAGGATACAACAATTAAGATAAATCCACCTCAACGAATCACGGGTTTTTGGAATATTGAAAAAGCAGATACAGCTTTGAAAGCCGTCAGATTTTCGGGCGATAAAGACAAGTATCCCCTCAGTATTGCGGGCAAAAAAGGGAAAGGATTGTCGTTCAGAGGCGAGGCGAGTATTGAATCGGGAACTGCTTTGAGTTATGACCGTTTTCAACCGTTTTCAGTAAGTATTTGGGTAAAATTGAACAAATATGGCGAAGAGGGACCTATTTTCAATAAAGCCAACAGTGAAGAAGAAGGTTTTAGAGGATGGGCGTGCAAATTGAATAAAAATGGTACTCTATCTTTTCAATTTGCCCACGTTTTGCCAGATAATGCGATTGATTTTACTACAATTGACACTTTAACAGTAGGAGAGTGGACGAATATTGCGCTCACTTACGACGGTAGCAGCAAGGCTTCGGGCATCCGTTTTTGGCTCAATGGCAAGACCCCTCAGTTTAAATTGCTAACTGATAATTTGCAAAAAAGCCTTGTTTTTGCTCGTTTTAACGTCATTAGAGGCAGACGGAATTTTACCTTGGGATCAAATTCTCCACGTACGCTTCAAAATATGGATATGGACGAATTGGAGATTTTCAAAAGACAATTATCTGAAATTGAGGTTTTAGAACTTTTTGATAATCAAGGACTTGCGGCACAATTGATTGAGAAGAAAAAGAGAACAGAAAACGAACAAAAGCAGCTTTTGGCGTTCTTTTTACTGCGAGGGTATCAATCAGCGTTTAAAGAGAGCGTAGATTCACTTATTTCATTGCGAAAACAAGAAAATGACATATCTACGAATGAAGAAGAAGTGATGATTATGACAGATAGGAAAGAATATCGTAAAACGTACATCCTCGACCGTGGGGCGTATGATGCGCCGACAAAAACGGAAGTTACGCCCAATACATTGCCTAAAATTTTTGCTTTTGATGATAAAAAATACCCTAAAAATCGTTTGGGTTTGGCTCAATGGCTTATTGATGAAAAAAATCCACTCTTTGCACGGGTTGCCGTTAATCGCTATTGGCAAATGCTGTTCGGCAAAGGGCTTGTGATGACGCAAGAGGATTTCGGTAATCAAGGCGCATTCCCGTCTCATGCTGAATTATTGGATGTATTGGCGTTGGATTTTAGAGAAAAAAATTGGGATATTAAGGCATTTTTAAAAGAAATAGTTATGTCCGCCACCTATCGGCAATCCTCGACAACCACCGCAATGGCAAAAGAAATGGATTTTGCCAATGATTTATACAGCCGCTATCCTGCCCACCGTTTGCCTGCTGAATTGGTGCGCGATAATGCTTTGGCAGCAAGTGGTCTTTTAGTGCCTAAAATCGGTGGTGAAAGCGTTCATCCTTATCAACCTGCTGGTTTATGGGAAGCTTTGGCAACCCGCAATGCGACGAATTATGTACAAAATCACGGCGATAGTTTGTACCGTCGTAGCCTTTATACAATTTGGAAACGCAGCGCACCGCCTCCTTCAATGCTTAATTTTGATGCCACCGACCGTTCTTATTGTGCCGTCAGGCGACAAAAAACAGCTTCTCCGTTACAGGCTTTGGTTTTGATGAATGACCCGCAATTTGTAGAAGCAGCGCGGATTTTAGCTGAAAAAATCCTCCAACTTACCCCCTCAGTATTTGAGCAAAAAGATTCGACATCTGAGCGTTTGAGTTATGCTTTTCAAGCCCTCACAAGCCGCAAACCACGTCCAGCAGAACTGGATATTTTAAAAGACTTATTGGCAAAAGAATTGGCTTTTTTCAAAGAAAATAAAGAAAAAGCGATTGAATTGCTGTCAGTTGGCGAGTATAAGCGCGACGAAAAATTAGATGTCGTAGAAGTCGCAGCTTATACGGTGGTGGTTTCTATGATGATGAATTTTGATGAATTTACGGTGATTAGGTAGGCTGATTTAAGTAGTCCGATGTTTATGCTTTCTATAATTTGTCTTTTTTGTGTTACAATCTGGTAAAAGTCTTAAATATACTGAGGGACACTAATCAAGCAATTTAAGATGAAAATTAGATTATACGGGTAATTTCGGAGAAGTCAGAAATCGGTTAAAAATGCCTTAGGCATCCGATATCGGTAGAAAAGAGTGTCCTCGCTTCGAAAATTCCGTAGGAATGGGATTAAAAAAGTGAAAGCAATGTCGTTCCTACGGAACTTAAAGCCATTTTCCATTATCTTCTACCGATATATCAGGTCTAAAGACCTTGACTGTTTGTAAATTGAGTTTTCCGAAGTTACCAGATTATAGCTTGTCTTGAAAATTACTCTTTTGCGGAGCCAAATCGCGTTTGCACCAGAACTTTTGCGCTGATTGATATTTAAAGAACCTTATTCGGTTTTATCGGCAATTTCTTCATTCAATTCAGTTGGCTTATTTTTATCATTATTAGAAGTTAAAAAATTTTCTGATGAAACGACGCTTTTCTTTAGCTGATTTTCAACATTTAGACGTGCTTGACCGGCTAATGCGCCACCTTTAGTGGCTGCATCATGATTTTCATTAAAACCTTTTGCCTCGTCATTTATAGCAATTTGACGGGTAACTTCTTCGCCGAATGAGGTTAAAATCAGTTCAAGTGGAGTCATGTGATCACGTAAGTTTTGTTTTTCCAAGCCTTTGAGCTGGCTGTGTTCAGTTGGCGTCAAGCCAAATGTACCTTTTGAGATGGTTGCGGTTAAAATGCTGAACTCTTGACCTTCTTGAACACCTCGGGTTTTCCATTCATCGGTCAATAGTTTTCGGGTTGAAATAGACTGTAACCGTTCTTTTATCCATTCATCTGAACGCCCTTTTGCTCGGTATATTTCAGTCATGCGCTCAAATGAGAGTTCTGGATTTTCAGTTTCTTGGATATATTCATTGCCTACTTTCGCCAACCACAATTTCAAAGGTTCAGCTTTTGGTGATGGCACGGACATGACTATCCTGAGTATCCCCTCAGTATTGGCGCAATCCGAAGGGCGTGCTTTACCGTCTTGACCCACTAATTTCAACTTTTGCCAAAACGGCAAAAGTTGACTATCTGAAAGAATATTCTTTTGAACTTTATTCCAATAAGATGCAGGGTTAGTGGCATTAGATAAAAATCTGATGACATCTATGACAGAAAAATTCCATTCTTCATTGTGCCATACTTTGCGAATTTCTGTTCCCTCAAAAGGTGTAAGCGTATGTTCCATAATGTGCAATTTTTTACAAAGATAATTAGAAATTTAGTTCTTTTAAAATGGAAAATACCTCATTCATACTTGATTGTAATCCCAGTACTGAGGGGTTTGATGTTTAAAAAGAAAAATTATTCAGTTCGCAAAAGTCTTTTAATAATCATATTTTGTGAAACATAAAACTCATTTGCCGATTTCTTTTTAATTGTCAAAAATACGCTTATTATTGTAGTAGAAAATGACAAGACAATGAATAAAAGAAACGCACTTTTAGCAACGATCATACTACTAGTGATAATGGCTTTTTTGCCTAATGCTGCCAAGAAAATTAAGTTATCAAAGGGCTCACACATTTCTCTAATTGGTGGCAATTTGGGGTCTCGTATGTTGAATTATGGTGTTTTTGATACCGAATTACACCTGCGTTTTCCTGATTACCAATTGGTTATCCGCAATATGTGCGATGGCGGCGATACCCCTGGGTTTAGACCGCATTCTGCGCGCAATGACCCGTGGGCTTTTCCGGGGGCTGAAAAATTTCAAACCGAATATGCCCATAAATCCGATAGCGAAGGCGAGTTTCCAAAGCCCGATGTATGGTTATCGAATTTGAAAACGGATGTTCTTTTGGCATTTTTTGGATACAGCGAATCTTTCCAAGGTTTAGATGGTTTGCCTACTTTCAAGGCAGAACTAGAAGCTTTTGTGCAGCATACTTTGGCTCAAAAATACAATGGCGTTTCAACCCCTCAGTTAGCTTTGATTTCACCGATTGCATTTCAAAATTTAAGTGCAAAATATGATTTGCCTAATGGTATTAATGAAAATAAAAACCTTGAACTCTATACCAATGCTATTCGAGAAATAGCCGTGAAATACGAGGTGCTCTTTCTGGATGCGTTCAATCCAAGTAAAAAATGGTTTGAAACGGGCGAAGAATTGACCGTTGATGGTTGTCAACTCAATACTGAGGGGTATCAAAAATTCACCACTTTATTGGTAGAACAGCTTTTTGAGAGCAACGGTATTAAAAACGAAAATAATCGGAAAGCTGTCAAAGATGCGGTTTTAGAAAAAGACTGGTTTTGGCACAATGACTATAAAATACCCAATGGTGTTCACGTGTATGGCAGACGATATAAGCCATTTGGTCCCGATAATTATCCTGATGAGGTGACTAAAATTCGCCAAATGACGGTTATTCGAGACAGTGCTGTGTGGTTTGCTGCCAATAATAACCGTTTCGATGGCGAAGCATCGGTCAATCAACCTTACGACGTAGCGGCAGCAGATGCTAAAACACTCGTTTTAAAACCTGTTGAAAGTAATGCTCAAGCCATTGGACAAAACTCGCCTTACCTATATGGTGAAGATGCTTTGAAAAGATTCACGATGGCTCCAGGGTTTAAAATTGACCTTTTTGCTTCTGAAAAAGAGTTCACCGATTTAGCCAACCCTTCGCAAATTGCTTTTGATAACAAGGGCAGATTGTGGGTCGCTTGTATGCCCACTTATCCGCATTACCGCCCCGGTGATGCCAAACCTAATGATAAAATCATCATTTTAGAAGATACAGACAATGATTTTAAAGCCGATAAATTAACCGTTTTTGCGGATCATTTGCACATTCCTGCGGGTTTTGAAATTGCGCCCGAAGGCGTTTATGTGTCGCAAGGTACTAATTTGAAACTCTACACCGATACCAATGGCGATGATAAAGCTGATAAAGTTGAAATTATTTTAAGCGGTTTTGATGACCACGATACCCACCACGTTATCAGTGCTTTTTGCGCCGACCCATCGGGGGCAATATATATGGGCGAAGGTGTATTTTTACACACCAGCGTTGAAACGCCATATGGTACAGTGCGGGGAACAAACGGTGGATTCATGCGGTACAATCCCGCTCAAAAGAAATTGGATAAAATTGCCCAATTGCCCATTCCCAATCCGTGGGGCATTGCGTTTGACCAATGGGGGCAACCGTTTTTCCTTTCTACCTCCAGCCCCGATATGTTTTGGATGACACCCGGTACGGTGAAGCCAATTTATGGCTTTTCATCGCCCACGGGCAAGTCCATTATTGAAGAAAAACACCGTGTGCGCCCGACTTCTGGTTTGGAATTTATATACAGCCGCCATTTTCCGGATGAAATACAAGGCGATTTCATACTCAATAATACCATCGGTTTTTTAGGAACAAAACTGCACCAACTCATTGACAGTAGCACGGGTTATACCTCTAAACACCGCATGGATTTGGTGCGCAGCAGTGACCCGAATTTCCGTCCCGTTGATATGGAAATTGCGCCCGATGGATCGTTATACCTCGCCGATTGGCACAATGTGTTGATTGGTCATATGCAACACAACGCCCGTGACCCTCTGCGTGACCACGTGCACGGCAGAATTTACCGCATCACTTACCCTTCACGCCCGTTGGTAACACCTGCTAAAATTGATGGCGCAAGCATTGAAACTTTATTGGATAATTTAAAATTGCCCGAATACCGCAGCCGCTATCGTACTCGACGTGAACTGAGGGGGCGGGATAAAAATGAAGTTTTTAATAAACTACAAAATTGGTTAAATAAGCTTGATAAAAAAGACGCCAACTACGAGCGATACCAATTAGAAGGTCTTTGGGTCAGTTGGGGTATCAATAAAATTGATGAAAAACTATTAAAAACCCTGCTCAAATCCACTGACGAAAAAATACGGGCTGCTGCCGTTGAAGTGCTCCGTTTTAATACCGATAAAATTAAAAATGGGCAAGAGATTATTGCTCAATCAGCGAATGATAACAGCGGTCGTGTACGCATGGAAGCATTGGTGGCGAGTACGTGGCTGCCCAAGCCTATTAATGAAAAAGTATTAGTCAATATGGAAAAAAAGCCCATGGACGATGCTTTGCGCCTTATTTTCAATTATGTAAAAAATCCTTCAGGTGAAATTAAAAACTCAAATCAAGCAAAGCCGTTGGATAAAAAAAGTGGTATTTATGTGAAAGGTATGGAAATCTACAATAAAGAGGGCTACTGTGGCACTTGCCATCAACCCAATGGTTTAGGTCTGGAGGATTCTGGTTTTCCACCACTCGCTAAAAGTAAGTGGGTTTCAGGCAGCAGCGATAGACTCATCAAGTTGGTTTTGCATGGTTTATATGGACCCATTGAAGTGAATGGCAAACAATACCCTGGCAATGTTCCCATGACGCCGTACAATTCACTATTAAGTGACGAAGAAGTCGCTTCCGTATTGAATTACGTCAGAAATTCTTTCGGCAACACGTCTTCCGTTATCATTACACCTGAAAAAGTCAAAGCGGTGCGGGAAGCAACGAAAAAGCAAAAAGGCTTTTATTCACCGAAGGAATTGTTGAAATTGCATCCGATGGAGGATTAAAACGATTTCGGATGTGGGGTTTCTGATTTCGGCAGAATGCAACCCACATCCGAAATCTCATATCCGAAATCGTATCCCCTCAGTATTATAAGCAAAATTTACTTAAAATTTATACGTATAACCCAACCTAATGACCTGCGTTTCATAATAATCGGTACTCTTCAGAGTGAAAGTTGTACCGTTGATTTCTTTTTTAATAATCATTGTATTAAAAATATCGGTGGCGTTTAAAAACAACTCGCCTTTCCCTTTTTGAATGGCTTTTTTAATACCTAAATCCACTCCAAAACGACTATCAATTTGCCCCTGTGGAATAATATCGGGTGCTAAATAAACGGCTGAAATCTGTGTTTCAAAACCATTTTTTAGATTCAGTAAGGTATTCAATTTAATATTTCCCGAGGTGCGCTCTTGTTTTACGGAAGTATAAAGCGTTGGAACTGGATATTTATTTGTTACTGAAAAAGCATTGATGGTGTTTTTATAAATATTCGCACTCAAGGTATAATTCACCCATTTGGCGGGTTTTTGTTGAAAAACAAGCTCCAAACCCGTGTTATAACTGCGTCCTGCATTTTGAAAAATATTGTACAATAGCACGCTATTAGGCACTTGCGTAGCGATGCGGGTAATGGTGCCATCAATAAATCGGTGGTACAATGCGGCATAAAAACTGCCCTTTTTCAAGATGTTTTTATACCCCATTTCAAATGTATTGGTGAATTGCGGTTTGAGAGTAGGGTTGCCCACTTTAATTAATTCTGGCTCGTCATATTTTGGAAAAATGCGAATATCCACTTCATTCGGCCTGTCCACTCGGCGATTGTAAAAGAGCGAAATTCGGTTGTTTTCATTGATTTTATACGTTCCTCTCAGGTTTGGAAAAGGCTGCGTGTAGGCATAGCCATCACTTTTGTAAGTGTTGTGATTAGGGTTCACTTTATAATCCACTTTCACATATTCTAAGCGAATACCGCCTTCCAATTCCCATTTTTGCGTTTCAAAAACATAATTACTGTACAACGCAGGAATGGTTTCGTAATAGTTTGCCCAACCACCCGCATTGGTATCAATGGGTGAATTTTGTCCCGCAAAAAACTGCATATTGGTCGGAATGGAACGTCTGCGGAATTTCACACCCATTTCTAAGCGCCCTTGACGGAGAGGTTTCACGTAGTCCAAATTTATGTCAAAAACGTGTTCATCCGAAAGCAATTTGAAGGCATCGTTGCCTATAAAAGAGGGTAGGGTATTGGTAAAAGAATATTTTTCATCTTCCCGATGAAAGTAGTATGCTGTATAAAAATTAAGTTGATGTCCCGCCTGTTTGAATTTATGGGAGAAAGTCGTCGTCGCCGAAGCCGTGTATTTTACCTCATCTTCAATGAATTGCCACAAGCGATAACGGTTGTTAAAATCCTGTTTAAAATAAGGATTATCGCCCCTGTCATCAATTTTTTCACGGTTAAATAAACCCGAAAATGAAAGCGTATTGTGGTCATCGAATTGATAATCAAAACCCGTTTTGACGGTTGTATAATCGGTTGTTCGGTTGCGTTTGACTTGCTGAATTATCGTTTCACCCGTATTATAAATGCGGGTTGAAAACTCATTTTTATTCAAAGTTTGGGTATAAAGCCAGTCGGTTTGGAGGTACAGATTGATTTTATCTTTGCGATAATTGACGGATACTGAGGGGTTCAGTTTAGGAGTGTTTTGAAACTGTGGTCTGATGGTCGGCAAGTTTTCTTTTTTAATCCACAAAGCACCCAAGCCCGCCGCCATACCTAATTTGCCCGTCCAACCGTTTTGATTATTCTTTTTAAAAATGATATTGATAATGCCCGCACTGCCATTGGCATCGTATTTCGAGGACGGATTATTGATAATTTCGATGCGCTCAATGGCGGAAGCGGGCAGATTATCCAAGCCTTTTTGCGAATCAAAACCTGTCAAAGCCGTCTGTTTACCATCTATTAAAACGGTTACTTTTTCGCTTCCCCTCAATTGTACTTTGCCTTCTTGCGAGACCGTTACGCTTGGCAAATTGCTCATGGCTTGTAAAACAGAACCTCCGCTTTGACTGATATTATCGGCAACGGAGTAGGATTTTTTATCCAATTTACTTGATATTTCGTCCTGTTTGGCTGTAACCACCACTTCGGCGAGTGTTTTATCCATTTCAAACATCATGATAGTACCCAAATCCAAAAAATTGGATAGTTGCCCTATTAAAACTGTTTGATAATGCGTTTTATAGCCGATAAAAGACGTTTCTAATATATAATTGCCTTGTTTTAGATTAGAAAAAGTGAAGTAACCCTCTTCATTAGTAATTGTTCCTGTAATAAAAGTGCTGTCTTTAGCCGTTTTTAATACAATATTGACATAAGACAAAGCCGTTTTTTGGGTATTATCTTGTATTTTACCTGATAAAGCCACGCCTTTACTCTGCGCTAAAAGCATAAACGGAGCAATGAAAAAGGCTATAAAAATGAGGCTTTTTTGATTGGATGATTTCATGAATTTTATATTAAAATTGATCTCACAAAGCTATTAATAATAGTTCGTAGGTTTTTAAAAAAGGATATTAAAAATATAAAGCATTTGGTTCTGACCAAAACTTGATATGTCAACTACAATATTTCAAAACTATTTGCCAAATTGCACTCAAATTTTTATCTCTATGAATCAAAACCTCAGCCAAAAACTGTTGTATTATGCACTCAGTGTTACGCTGCTTTTAAGCGTTTTCTATCTGCTATCAGTGTTTGATACGTTCGGCAGTTTTATGCACCTTTTTGAGAAATCACACCTACACAAATGGCACACCTTGTTCCGATTCTGTTTTGTGTTGGTCTTTAGTATTGTCAATCATTTGTTTTTTGTACCTCGACTTTATATTCCCAAACGATATGTTCTTTTCTTTTCAATAGCCCTTCTTTGTCTTGTAATGATGATTGTTTTACCTGATATCATATTACCAAAGCCTTTTATTGACTTAAAAAGATTTGAACCGATTCACCCTAATCCTTTGCCTCCCTCTCCTTTACTGTTTGAAATGGTTATCATGTTCCTTCTTTTTTTTATGAGCGTCTTTACGAGCATTGCCATCAGAACCCGACAATATGTAGAGCAATTTGAGCAAAATCATAGAGATGCAACGCTCAATATTGTATATCAAAATGAAACGATAATAAACAAGCAATCTGAAACGGCATTGACTGTTACGGTTAATTACGGCCTTATGTGGATTGAATTTTCTGATATTCTTTTTATTAAAAGCATGGACAATTATCTGCAATTTCATCTGAAGGATAAAAAACCTATTTTAGTCAGAATGACCTTGAAAGATGCCATTGAAAAACTACCAATAAACCAGTTTTTGCGGGTGCATAAATCTTATATCATATCCATTGCTGCCATTGAAAGCATTAGAAATAAAACCATTTTAATAGCCAATCAAGAAATTCCAATTGGGCGTTTGTACGAAGAAAGTGTTTCTAAAATATTTTAAAAAACAGATACCCCTTGATGCCTTTGGCTTCATCAAGCTGAAAGCATGTCAGTAAAACAAAGGTCGAAATCATGTAAAATGCTTTTGACCTTTGTTTTTGACCACAACATTCCAGTTGTTCACCACTAATACCTATTCAGGAACAACGGAAATGCACAACTTCGTGTACTCCCTTACAAAAGATTAAAAAAAGGAAACAACCATGATAGCCACTTCTCTCTATGTCATGCTTTTGACGGTGGTATTTGTTATTAAAAAGAAGTACCAAAAATACCCGTTTAATTTTTTCGATTAAAATACTATTTTTTGTAATTTAAATTTTTTAAAAATGAAAGTACCTTTTAACAAACTAAAATTTCTGCTGGTTGGCATTTCTGCATTGGCAATCATGGCGTTTACACTGAAACCTGCGCCACAACAAATAACGACAATGCCCCCTCTCAGTCCAACAACAACACAAGAAGTCATTGATGCAGCCAATGCTTTTAAAGCAACATTGTCTGCTTCACAAGTCACAACGACTTATTTAGATTACAGCTTTACAAATGCCATCAAATGGTCTAATTTGCCTCAAGCACTTAGCCGCAACCGTGTTGGTGTTGCTTTCAGTAGTTTATCTGCCACGCAATTGGCAGCAGCAAAAGCATTAATTAAAGCAGCTTCAGGCTCAACGGGTACTGAGGGGTATGCTGAAATTGAACAATTATTAGCTGCGGACGATTATTTAGGTACTATTGGTGGCGGTGCTGACTATGGTTCTGGCAACTATTATTTGGCTTTACTTGGTACACCTGCACTTACAGGTACATGGGAGTTGCAATTTGGTGGACACCATTTGGCATTTGCTAATACGTACAAAAATGGCAATTTAGTGGGCGCAACCCCGTCTTTTCGTGCCGTTGAACCTTTCGCCGCCTTCACAAGTGGTACAAACTCTTATCAACCCATAGTGCAAGAACGGGATGCTTTTGCGGCTATTTGGACAGGCTTGACAACGACTCAACGCACAACAGCCACGCTTTCGGGTTCATTTGGCGACCTTGTGCTGACACCGGGTAAAGACTGGCAATTTCCAACAACAAAAGGGGGAGTTGCGTGCAGTGCTCTTGATGCCACACAAAAAGCACTCGTTTTGGCGGCGATAAAAACCTATGTTGACGACATTGACACAGCCAATGCACGGGCAATTATGACCAAATACACCAACGAAATTAACCAAACTTATGTTGGTTTTGCGGGTACAGGCGCAATGGCAACCCAAGGTGATTATGTCCGTATTGATGGACCCAGTGTTTGGATTGAATACTCAACGCAAGGCGGGATAATTATTCGCAATACACCGCATCCGCACTCTGTATGGCGTGACCGCACGAGTGATTATGGTGGCACAGGCAACCCAAGTAGTACTGTGAAAAATGTAGATGCTGTGGTGTATAAAATGGGCATTTCACCTAATCCAACAACCAATCAAACCACTTTGCAATTCACTTTGCCGCAAGAAATGACTATAAAAATTGCTATTTATGACATGACAGGGCGTCTGGTTAAAGCTGTTTCAAAAGGTAAAATGTCCAGTGGTGACAATACTATTTCTGTTGATTTAAACAATTTAGCTTCTGGTGTTTATACTTATACACTTGAAACTGAAAATGGCGAACGGGCAACTAAGCGTTTGGTAAAGCAGTAAGTCAATACTATTATCCTATTCATTCTGAACAATGCAATAAAGGTTAAAGAGGATTATTATCTTCTTGACCTTTATTGCTACAATTTTAGAAAAAATACTGAGGGGTCAGTTTTTGTCCACACGCGTTGAAACCTTATCCACGATATACCAAAAATTATCGGCTTTTATCAAGTTAAAATAGTCCGTGAATAAGGCTTTGGGTGTTTCTAATTCGCATTTGGCGGTCGCAATATTGCCTGTGATATCAATCATTTTGACGCGCCCATCAGATTGTGGATTACGGGCAGACGGTTTAAAACGGGAGAGATAATCCGTCCGATTGATTTCCGTAAATTTGCCGTCACGGAAGTATTTGAGTTGACAAGTGCTGTGCATCGCTTTTCCAACTTTGGTCGTATCGCCTGTCAGCCAGCCATCAATATACAATTGAACAGTCGCTTCAATGAGTGTTTTTTCGAATTGTTCCTTTTCCGTTTGAGCAAAACTAACGCTGGCAAGGAGTAAAAAATAACAAGTAAGGATAATTTTTTTCATTTTATTGACTTTTTTAAAATTAGAAACCAACCGAAATTTTTTTTTGAAAAGACAGTAAATAACCAAAAATGATGCATTGAAACTAAATAATCTATGATTCAAAAAATAAAAACGCTCCTTTTAGTTATAACATTTTTTTCTGTTGAAAAACTCATAGCGCACCCTTCGCCCAATACTTTGATTTTTCTCGACATCAAATCCGATGGTGTTGTGGCAGAATTACGCTTGCCTGTCGGCGAATTGGGCATGGGTTTAAACCCTAACCTGCCCAAAATGGCAGAAGAATTACTCGGTAGTTTTAAAGATTCTCTTAAAATGTACTTGCTCTCGCACATTACCCCCCTCAGTATGAACGGTCAAAAATGGTCGGTGGAGTTTGGAGAAATGAGTTTGGAGAATGTAGTCAACACGCAAGAGCGCAACACATTGCAAGACATTATTGTGAAATTATGGCTAAAACCACCCACAGGCGCAAGTAGTAGGCAATTTATCTTGAATTATGATGTTGTGATGCACCAAGTTGTCACACACAGCGCACTCGTTTCTATTCGACAAGATTGGGAAACGGGTATTGTATCCGAGCACCCTGCCGACGTGGGTGTTATTGCCGTTGACCCACGCAGTAATCAGATTTTTCCTCTCACGGTCAGCCTTGAAAGTAAAGGTTTATGGGGCGGTTTTAAAAGTATGGTCAGTTTAGGTATGAAACATATTTCAGGAGGTACAGACCATTTATTGTTTCTTTTAACCCTTCTTTTGGCAGCGCCTTTGCTTGCTTCAAATAAAAAATGGGGCAATTTTGGTGGAACCCGTTATGCATTAATGCGTTTGGTTAAAATTGTCACGGCTTTTACGATTGGTCATTCTTTGACTTTATTGGCGGGTGCTGTGGGTTGGTTGCGGATGCCAAGCCAACCGATTGAGGTCTTAATAGCAATTTCAATATTAATTTCAGCCATTCATGCCATTCGTCCTATATTTCCAAATCGTGAAATGTTTGTGGCTGCGGGTTTTGGTTTGATTCATGGTTTGGCATTTGCCAATACTTTAGCCAATCTCGACCTTGATGCCAAAGCCATGACTTTAAGCATTTTGGGTTTTAATATTGGCATTGAAATACAGCAACTTTTTGTCGTTTTACTAACCGTTCCATCCCTTATTGTATTGAGTAAACAGACCAAAATCTATGATTTTATCCGAATAGGTGCTGCGATATTGGCAGGTGTGGCAGCGATTGCTTGGATTTTTCAATGCATTTCAGGCAATAACAACTTTATTACTGAGGGGGTCGAGCAAGTATTGGCTTACAGTCGTTGGTTGATTTTGGGTTTAGCAATACTGGCTTTGGGGTCTTATTTTTGGGGTAAAAAACCAATTAAACAGTTTCTTAGTAAATAAATTTACTCAGCAACCCCCTTTGTTAGGCACACGTTTATAAATTATTTTACTATCTCGTTCTACATAGTCACCCGATACTATTGGATATGCATACTTAGGCGCATGCGATACGTTACGGCTTCTTATAATTATTTTGTCGTTAACTTTTAGGCTATGCAATTGCTCAAGTTGAGACTCTTCTGGCGTAAAGTTGAGAATATAATCGTCACCATTAATCCTGACCATCACTCCGAAACCTAATCTTGAACCTGGCGGAAGAGAAAGAGAGGTTACAACTGCCTCCATATTGGTAGAATCTGTAATGTGCTTCCTTATTTTAGCCTCAGCGGCATACACTTTTTTACCTGCGGGAGATGCTTCCCATTTTTTGAACTCTATACCATCAGGGGTAGCCTCCCATTCTTTCAATGCAGCTTCCCTTTCAGCAGCAGAGAGTGGCTTTGGGGTTGATTTTTCAGAAGTTTCCTTTTTAAATTCACGATTGGCAAGTACTAGTCCACTTACTACAACCAGCAGTAAAATCAGCGTATAAATGATTTTTTTCATGTTTTTTGTATGTTTAATTAATAATATCGTTTTATCTTCCTTTAAAGTTTATGCAGCAAAATTATTTTAATAGTCTTCATTGTAGCCGAAAATCAGAATCCCAAATGTTCAAGTCAGCAAAAAAGCCCACTTTTGCCAAAAACCTCTTAGCAAATGCTCATTTTCTGTTGCACTGTTGATTTAATTGATGATAAACTCGGTGAATGCCGTTCCATTGAATTCACATAAACCATTATCATCTGTCCCAAACCATAGTTCTCCTTTGTTGTCCTTATAAATTGTGTTTACTGCGTTGCTTGTAAGTCCGTCTTTGGTTGTGTAATTAGTCAAGTTGCTTCCGTCATATTTCCAAACGCCTGCGTCAACCGTTCCAACCCAGATGTTTCCATTATTGTCCTCGTTAATCGAATATACACGAGCCAAAGTTCCTAAGCCAGGTTTTCCAGATGCTATAAAGTCGGGATTATTAAGTCCTTTTTCTTTTGTGAAATTTGTCAAAGTTTTTCCATCATATCTGAACAATCCAGCACCATTATTTCCAAACCAAAGATTGCCCTTACTATCTTCAAATAAACCAAGAACTGCTGGCCCAGCAAGTCCTTTTTCTTTGAACCAAGTGAGTGTTTTTCCATCATATTTGCATACGCCTTCTGCCTGTGTTCCGAACCAAACATTTCCCTTTTTGTCTTTGAGGATACAGTAAACACCGTATCGACTCAAGGAAAAAGGGGCGTTGGTTTGTGCAATTGAACTTGATTTGTCAAATGGCAAATAGTCAAGTGAAGAATTACTGTACCTAAACACGCCACCACCAGCATAAAACCATAAATCGTTGTTTTTTGATTTCCAGTCGGTTTCAGTACCGTTAGTCATTTTGACTTTATTGGTATGCGTTGTGAATTTTGTGCCGTCAAATTTACTAATGCCGAATACGCCAGTTCCGAACCAAATATTTCCCAGACTATCTTCCTGAATGTTTATCACTTGATTGTCTGCAAGACCGTTCCTCACGGTAAACTGTGTCAATGTTTTTGTGTCGTACCGATATACGCCTGCACGGTTTGTTCCAAACCAATAATTGCCATTTCTGTCTTGAAAAATACTTCTTATACTTTTGTCTAAACTATTGACTGTTGCATTCAAGCTGTATAATTGAGTAATTGGGTTCGGTTTGTTGGTTTCATTGCTTAAATTATTATTTTGAGTTTGTCCGTTGCAGGACGCAATGAAAACGAGTAGACATATAAAATACAAGTTACACTTTGTCATTT
>JANPHO010000498.1:0-2241 GCA_031424515.1 Saprospiraceae bacterium | reverse complement strand
GAGGGGTAGTTGTTTCTTAATATTTCCAATATTGACATCCTCAATATTTAATTTTTTTAATTTTTTAAAATAAATTTCTACTGAGGATTTGAACTGCTCGTATTCAGCTATGTTCTGTTGTTGCCAATTATGCAATCGAGTTAATAGCGTTTTACTCCTTTTATAATGCTCGTAAGTTTCTAAATAATTGTCGGATTGAAGGAGTACTTCTAAGTTCTTTAAAAATGTATCTTCTTCGGCATCTTTACAATCGATGGTCATTGATTTCATTTTTTGCTCTATACTGTCTGTGAAATCACCTATGGATTTTCGAGGATTACTTTCATAAGCCTCTCGCCAATCATCGACACTAATAAGTTCTCCCACTTCTACTACTACATCTTGTCTGAATTTTAAAGGCTCAAAATAAGTCATCACAATGGGTAAAATCCGAAGGTTAATCTCGAAATCGGTTTTTGCTTCAACACTAAAGGCGATACGAGCCATCCCTGTTTTTAACTCTCTGATGTGGCGTTCGGCGTAACTTGTCCCCTCTACAGCAATGTAGATATTCCCATCGCTTATCAGGTGATCATCACATCTCTTAAAGGCTTCTTCATTTTTAAGCGGCTGACCTTCGGCGACATCACTGATGCGTTGTATAGGGATACAATACAAAAATGAAAGAATGGCGTTGCTGATAGGATTTTTAAAAAGGCTATAATTAGCCAATAAATTACAGATTTTAGGCATTCGGTACAATGCCATCAAAGGATCCATCACTGTATTCGGATGATTGGAAATAACGAGTAAAGGGCCTTTTTCATTGAGCCTTTCACGATTGATAAAAATAATTCGCCTAAAATAAATAGAAAAAGTAAACCAAACGATGGCTTGTAAAAGGCGATATATTGCTGCCGAAATTAATTTCACCCCCTCAGTATTTTTATGAATTATTAACTTTTAAATGATAATATCCAATATATCAATAAAATATCTCAAAACGACTTAAACCTTGAAATTTAAAAGTGCTTGTTTTATATCTTTATTAAAAGATTCTTTTTCATCAAAATGAAAATTGACTTCAATGGGTAAAACCCATATATTCATACCATTTTCAGTGATATAATCCTTATGAAGTTCCAACCTTGTCGCATCTTTTTCAGTCGTAACGACTATTTTTTTCTGTGCAGTCATTCCATCATAAAGCCTTTTCACTTGAGCAATATCATAATTGGTGAATAGGCGATGATCCTCAAACTCCATTGTCTTGATAGATTTGACTTTTGAAGAAAGATAATCTATTAAATAATCGGATTTGGCAATAGCGCACAGAAGTAAAACCTCTGTATCCATATCTAAATCCATCTGATGAGTACTCTCTGGGTTATTAAAAATTGGATATAGCTGCCCATAATCATAATAGCTAAAATATATACGTTGATGATTATATGGCTTTATTTCAGAAAGTAGCTGTTGGTGCTGCACCGTGCTTTCTTGAAGTGGACATTTAGTCACTATTATAATATCTGCTCTGCGGTAGGTTTGCCGCCAATCGCGCAAATTACCAGCGGGCAATAAATAGTCTCTTGAGAAAGGCGCATCGTACTCCGTCAATAATATATTCAGATAAGAACGAACCGCTAAATGCTGAAAAGCATCGTCCATCAATATAGCCTGTATTTCTGGATGGCGATAAAGCAATTGAGGGATTGCATAAGCTCTTTTTTCCCCAACAGCCACAGGTACTGAGGGGTACTTGCGCTTGAATTGGAGCGGCTCGTCACCCACATCAGTCACCGTATTATCCACTTCTACTAATCTGAAACCTTCCGTTTTGCGCTTATACCCTCTGCTCAGAATCGAGACTTGGATATAAGGCGAAAGAGTGCGAATCAAATACTCAATATGTGGCGTTTTCCCAGTTCCCCCTGTGCTGATATTGCCCACACAAATGGTTGGAATATCGAATCGGGAGGTTTTGAGCAGGTTTGTACGATAAAGGAAACTGCGAAACCCCACCCCGATACCATACAGTAAAGCAAGGGGTGAAAGGAGTATTTGATTGATTTTTGAAAATAAAGTTTGCATCATAAGCGGTACAAATCTAAGGCTTTTAGTCTGCCAAAACTACACAAATTGCATTAAATTGTTTAAATGCTTGTTTAACAATAAATTATACATTGATTTTATCTATATTAAAATGATATTCTACTAAAACGAAAATACAAAGAGTTTGGATGCCATTAGTGAACGATATTT
>JANPHO010000497.1:0-4400 GCA_031424515.1 Saprospiraceae bacterium | reverse complement strand
ATTTTTAACTCTTGCTGATGGTTGCTTTTCAAGAGTGACAGTTGACCTTCCAGTGCGACTCTCTGACGCAGAACATCATTGTACCGTTCTTCTATTGGCTCATTAAACATATTAAATAGTATAGTTTATTTTATAAGTTATAATTTATAAGAAACTGATTTTCAGTATTTTAGCACTATAAAATGCTTTATACGTTAAAATAATGCATTTGTACTAAAATTAAGATGAAAGTTAGGAAAACTTTTGGATTTAGAGGATTTTTTTTATCATATTTGTGAATACTTTAATGGATGAGTTTTCTGAGAAAGATAGTTTTTATATAATATCTATTAAAAATAAATATTTTTAATAATAAATCTAACAATATATTCATATTTTTACCTCTCCTCTAAAATAATCAGTTATAACTTGAACAACTCAACGCAGAGCTCTTTAATTTGAAATTAAAAACCGACGTTATATAGAAAGAATGGTATTTAACAAGCATCAATTAACTATTCTGTGGGTAGGGCTAGGTCTATTCACAGCTGCTTTTATTTGGGATTCGCTTTTCTCAGGTGACAGAAACCTTGTCCGTTATAAAAATACCCTTGAAAGTTACCTGCATAAAATTGAAAAAAAAGCCAATAATGTTCTTTCTGATAAAGATTTTTTAGATCGTCGCCTCAAAGGAACTTTAGCTGGAAGTGCTTTTAAAGCAGATTTATTGAAAATTGACTCTTTGAATCAGCAAGATTTTAATTACTGTATTTTCAAGGATGATTCACTTATTTTTTGGACTCGAAATGATGTACTCCCTCAATGGTCTGATTTTTCAGATACTGTAAAAAATAAAATATGTGCTCGATTAGTCAATTATAATGCTTCTCAATATGAGTTGCGCTATAAAAATTTGGTATCGCCAGACGGTCAAAAGATTATTACTTCCGCTTTAATCCCCCTTAAAAAAACATACCCTACATTCGAGGGTGAGTTTCTTGAAAATCATTTTCCGGCTTCTTTTTTTATTCCTACTGATTTCAATCTTGTGGATAATCGAAAGCTGAAATATGATTTAAAATCAGTTGAAGGCCAGGTATTATGTTATTTGAGCAATGATGAAGCAGAAGCTGATTTGACGCATGACCTCGGCATGTTTTCATTCCTATTTTTAGGTTTTTTCTTAATTGGCGTATTCGGTGATAGGATAGCCAAGCAAATGCTAAAGCAATACCAATCGCCATTGATTGGCACTTTGTTTTTCTTTAGTATTATGGCTTTGATGCGCTTATGTGTTCTCTGGATTCAGCACAGCGATATATTACCATTTTTTGATTTAAGATTCGGTGATTTTAATAATGCAATTTTTGTAAAATCTCTTTCGGAGCTGATTATAGATACGAGTTTTCTTTTTTGGTTTGCCATTTTTTTTAATGGGCAATTTCACTTACCGGATTATAAAGAGCAACCTTTTTGGAAAAGAGGGTCATTGGCTGCGGCGTTTTACTGCGCCATTGTATTACTGATTATTTTGTGTATCGGCGTTTTCAATGATTTAGTGACCAATTGGAATAATTTATTAGCATTTGACAACCTTTCTGATTTTAATTTCAAAAGCATTATTGCTCTTTTGGGGGTGGGTATTATTCTTTTATCGGTTTTTTTAATGAGTCATCGGCTTATTGGCTCCATCAATGAATTGAAATTGACGAATATTCAGCACTTTTTTGCGGCTGATGTAGCTATTTGTTTGGGTATTTTGATGTTTGAAAATTATGATCTGAATTTACCTACTTGGATGTACGTTCTTTTTATCTTTTTGTATATCATCATTTTCCAACAGTTTATTAGAAATAAGCAGCCCGGACTAATTTGGCTGGTTCAGTGGGTATTGGCTTTTTCGGCAATTCAAGCATTCTTTATTTCAAAATTTAATGTTCAAAAGGATATTAGAGTTATTGAAGATTATGCGGTTAATCTTGCCAGAGAACGAGACACCGTTGCTGAAAGAAGAATCAAATACATCACTACTAAAATAGAAAAAGACCCTTCTATCCAAACCATTTCAACTTTTCCGGTTAGGTTCGATATTGACCCAAAGCGGATTCAAAATATTATTGATACCTATTTCAATAATGATGAATACTTGAGCAATCAATATTCTTTCCGTTTTTTTAGTTTTTATCGAAACGGTGAAGCTTTGACGCAGGCGGATAGTTTTGATTTACGTTCTCTATTAAAACAATATGAAAACGGTCAGACGTTTGATAAAACGACCAATCGTGTTCGGTTTTGGTCAAATAAAAAAGGTGAATATTCCTATATTTCCATTGCCGAAGTACCCGTCATGCCCAATAATCCTATTTATGTGGCAATGGAATTTCAGCGGCATGATAAACTTTCAAGTCGAGTTTTCACGGAACTTTTCGTGGATAAACATTATAAGAGTCTAACGAGGTTGAATGATTATAGCTATGCTATTTATAAAAACGGCAACTGTACTGAGCAAAATCAGTCGGGAATTTATGATAAGTACATCACTAACTCCAATGTGCCCCCAAGAGGTGAGTTTAAACATTTTTCAAAAGGGAATAGAGATGAATTAATTTATCAAAATACTGAGGGGGTAGTCGTTCAGATAGGTAAGACACGGGCGGTCTCGTCACAAGGCTTTATACTTTGGATGTATATCGTGATTATGCTGTGCGTTTTGTTGATAGTATTGGCTTTTTTAAACCATTTTATTCATTTCCTCCCCGAAGTGGTCCAGTTTACGTTTTCATTTTCGTTTCAATCTTCCCTGCGCAATCGTATTTTATTTCCGAGTATAGCGTTCGTATTGTTTTCCTATTTGGCTATTTTTTATTTTACGGTTCGATATTTTAAAAGCTTAGATGAAAGATACTACAATGCGGACGTGGAAAGCAAGAGCAATACCATTGTATCCAATGTGATTTCAGAACTTAATGAAATGTATAAATTCAGGGTAGAATCTCCTGATAATATTTCAAGCTTACTTCAACGCTATTCAGAAAGCCATCAAAATGCCATGCATTTTTTTGATAGTGAGGGATATTTATATGCTACTACAGAACAGAATATTTTTGATAAGGGCATAATCTCACGGCGGATGAACCCTATTTCATATATGTATCTCAAATCTGGTATTGAGAAAATATATAAAACAGACGAAAATATTGGTAAGTTTCACTACAAAACCGCTTATTACTCCATCTTGGATAGTGTGAATAACAAATTGGGTTATCTTGAATTGCCTTACTATTCGCGTGACCGTAAAATGCGTTTGGGGGTTTCTGAAATTTGGACGTACAATGCCACTGTATTGACATTACTTTTCTTCATTGGTATTTGTGCTATTTATTACCTAACCGCTCGGAATATGCAGCCAATTCAGCACATTGCCGATAGGCTGAGGAATTTGTCCTTGGGGAATAAAGCTAAAAATGAGCTCATTACTTGGGATAAAAAGGATGAAATCAGTGCTTTGATTGATGCTTATAATAATAAAGTCATTGAATTAGAAGATACTTATTCACGGCTTTCTGAGGCAGAAAGGGAAGGGGCTTGGCGCGATATGGCCAAACAAGTTGCCCATGAAATTCGGAATCCTTTGACGCCCATGAAATTGATAGTGCAGCACTTAGAAATGATGCGCCGTCAGAAACCTGAAAATATTGGTGAATACTTAATCCGCTCCAATAAAGTTCTATTGGATCAAATAGAAAATCTTGAAAAAATCGTTTCAGAATTTGCCAATTTTGCTAAAATGCCTCAAAAGGCTATAAATGAAATGTTCATCCTGAATGGTTTAGTGAGTTCGGTGGGCAATCTTTTCAGTCAAAAAGAAGAGGGTAAAATCATAGACTTCACGCTCAATGTACCAGAGGAATTGTACACAATTTATGCTGATAGAACATTGCTCACTGGTGCTTTAAATAATTTGGTGAAAAACGCAATTCAAGCGATTCCTGATAATAGAGAAGGGCGAATAATTGTGAGTCTGTACAAACGGAATGCTACGGCTGTAGTGAGGATAAGTGATAATGGTACGGGGATCCCAAAGGATATTCAAGATAAAATATTCAGCCCTAATTTCACGACCAAGCAATATGGCAGTGGTATTGGCTTGCTCATTACTAAAAATATTATTCAATCTGTCAACGGTAGAATCTATTTTGAAACTGTTGAAAACGAAGGGACTGATTTTTTCGTAGAATTTGATATTCACAATATTGAAAATGCGATTATTGAAGAGGAATTTGCTAAAAATGATACCCCCTCAGTATCTTGATGAATTTGGGTAGTGATTCAAAATATATGCTCTTAATTTTATGTTCGACCCCTCTGGGGTCGCCAAAAAAGTTGACTAATATTTCTACAAATCTGTGAGTCCTCTGGAC
>JANPHO010000496.1:0-7209 GCA_031424515.1 Saprospiraceae bacterium | reverse complement strand
GAAAACCCGCTGAATGGGTCGCCAAATCGCATAAAACCATCATTTGAGGCACATCAAAAGGGTCGGGGAAACAGATATATCTGTGTTTATTCAATTCATCAGGCACAGTCGGGTTCTGTGGTGGCGTTTCACAGACAATACGCTGATAATAAGGGACTTTTACCACACCTTTTAAAATATCACCCACTGGCTCAAGGCTGCTTATTTTACCTTTAGTTTCTAAAATAGCCATAATGGAGGTCGTAAAAACCTCTGAAACCGCACCTAATTCAAAGATGGAATTAGAATCTGGCTTAATGCCATTCCCTTTCAAGGTTTCGCCTAAGGTGAATATTTGCTGTTGCCCGTTGTGAATAATGCCGATGACGAGTGCTTTATTACGCTTATCTTTTACATAAGATTGCGTAAATTTGTCAATTTCAACTTGTGAAATCGTTTGAGATTTTACAGTGGAAACAAAGATAAAAAGGAAGAGAATAATTAAAATAAAAGCTGTTGTAAGCCATCCACTCAATCTCCATTTGCGATATTCGGTTATTCTATTTTTCATTTTTAATAGTTTTTGTTATAAAATATAAGAAGCCTTTCGGTGCAAAAGTAGTTACCATTAAATCGGCTTGAACTGATATATATCATCATAACCTTTGAAAATAATCAGTCAAGAGAATGATTCTTATCAAGTACTATTTCCTTTAAAATTCTTACTTTTGTTTTCATAGTGCTTTATTACAGGCTGAAAATGGCTATTTTTAACGATTTTATCTTTTAATTCAACGTTTATATCTCCTTTTATGTCTCCTTTATTTTATAGTCACGGTGAAAGTGCAACGGATGTAGCATCAAGATTGCAGGCTGTAATAGAAACAGCAGTGGATGGAATTATTACCATTGACGAACGAGGCATTATAGAATTCGTGAATACATCTACGTGTACTATTTTTGGCTACGAACCGTCTGAAATTATTGGAAACAATATCATGATGTTGATGCCCCATCCGTACCGCGAAAACCATAACGGCTACATGCACAATTATATGGATACGGGCATTAAAAAGATAATTGGCATTGGGCGAGAGGTGAAAGGCATTAAAAAAGATGGGACAATTTTCCCTTTTTGGCTATCGGTGAGTGAGGTTAATTTGGAATCAAAAAGGCTTTTTACGGGTATTGTTCATGATTTGACGGAGCAAAAAAAAATTGAAGAAGATTTAGCAAAACTTAATATTGAACTTGAAGATAAAATTGTAGAACGGACGAATAGGCTTTCGGAAGCGGTTGATAAGTTGCTTTTATCCAATCAGCAGCTTCATCACGAAATACAAGAGCGCAAAGCTGTCGAGCAAGCCCTTTTGATAAGCCAAGGAGAATTGCGGAAAACCCAAAATCTGGTTGGAGATATTATCAGTAATTATCCAGATGGTACAATTAGTGTCTTAGATAAAAATTTCAACTATATTTTTACGGGTGGTGAAATGTTCAAAACCTTGGGGAAAGATAAGAAAGACCTCATCGGTACTCAATTTTTACCTTATTTGGATAAAGAAACCATAGACCAAATCAAACAGGATTTAGTGCCGGTTTTTAAAGGTGAAATTATCCATGATTACGAAATTCCTCAAGAAATAGAGGGTTATTACTTCGCCATCGAGGCATTTCCCTTAAAAGATGGAGATGGGGAAGTCAATAGAATTGCTATTTTTACCCGCAATATTTCAGAGCTTAAAAAAATAGAATCTGAGTTGCGCGAAGCCCTGAAAAAAGAAAGAGAATTGGGTGAACTGAAAACACGGTTTGTATCCATGGCTTCGCACGAATTTCGCACCCCTCTCAGTACAATCCTCTCTTCGGCGAGCTTGATGGCGCAATATCTGCTCACCGAGCAGCAGGAAAAAAGGGAGCGGCATTTTCAAAAAATTAAATCTGCGGTGACTACCTTGACGGGGATTTTGAATGATTTCCTTTCTTTAGCCCGCTTAGAAGAGGGTAAAGTGGAGATACAAATTGAGGAGTTTGAATTCAATACTTTTTGCGCAGAGGTCATTGATGAAATACAGTCTATATTGAAAACGAATCAGGTTATTATTGCCAACCATTTTGATGAAAAAGTACCCGTCAAAATGGATAAAAAGCTCTTAAAACTGATTTTAATCAACCTCATCTCTAATGCTTCAAAATATTCAGATGAAAATGCTGAAATAATTTGCAATACTGAATTGGTAAAAAATAAATTCAGTATCAGTGTAAAAGACCACGGAATCGGGATTCCTGTCGAAGATAAACCGCACATGTTTGACCGTTTTTTTCGAGCGTCAAATGCTATCAATATTAAAGGCACGGGTTTGGGTTTGAATATTGTAAAGCGGTATGTGGGTCTTATGGATGGCACTATTTTTTTTGAAAGTGAATTGGGCAAAGGCTCTATATTTACAGTTGTTTTTAATTTAAAATGATACACGAATAACGATTCCACGGAAAAATAAATAGAAGATGAGTAAAAAAGTATTAATAATAGAAGACAACGAAGATATTCGTGAAAACCTCGCCGAGATATTAGAATTAGCGGGATATGAACCTTTTACTGCCGAAAATGGTAAAATTGGCGTTGAAAAAGCTGAAAAGATAATGCCTGACTTGATTTTATGTGATGTGATGATGCCCGTGTTGGATGGTTTCGGTGTTTTAAGCATTTTAAATAAAAAACCACAAACAGCGGATATTCCGTTCATTTTCCTAACGGCTAAAGCTGAAAAAGCGGATTTTAGATACGGCATGAATCTCGGCGCTGACGATTATATCACCAAGCCTTTTGAAAGCAATGAACTTTTGCAAGTGGTGAGTATGCGTTTATCAAAATCGGAAAAAATCAGAAAATCTTTTGATTCAAATAAAGACATTAATACTTTTATCAACGAAGCAAAGGGGACTGAAGCCTTAAAAAGCTTAGCAAATGAAAGAGAAACCCGCCCTTTTTCCAAAAAAACGCACGTCTATACTGAGGGGTCAGTGCCTCGCTATCTTTATTTTATAGAAAAAGGAAAGGTAAAGGTTTCTAAAACCAATGACGATGGTAAGGAGTTTATTTTGAATATCATAGCGGAGAAAGAGTTCTTCGGACACATCCCTTTACTGAGGGGGGACAGCTACAATGAGACTGCCACCGCTTTAGAAGATTGTGAATTGACTTTGATTCCAAAAGAAGAATTTTTTGCATTATTGAATAGCAATCGTGATGTTTCTGCCAAATTCATTAAAATGTTGGCGGGAAACGTTGTTTCACAGGAAGATCAATTGCTGCATTTGGCATATAATTCTGTGCGTAAGAGGGTAGCAGATGCGCTTACTTTACTGCATGCTCGATATGGCAATACGCCCATTTCGATGCTTCGAGAGGATCTTGCGGCATTGGCAGGTACAGCAAAGGAAACGGTGATACGCACCTTAACTGATTTCAGAGAAGAGAAAATGATAGATGTGGAAGACGGTAAAATCACCATTCTGAAACCAGATAAACTAAAAATGCTTTTGAATTAATATGTTATATCGGATATTTTTTACACGTTATTCTTTATACCACAAAGTGAATAACGAGTAGCGTGTAACAAATATCGAGTAACAGAGTTAAAAACTCAATGACGAACGACAATCACCCAGCATACCAAGGCATACGCTCCATCCGACATGGCATATTTGCCAACCTTTTTTTAGCTTTATTAAAAGGATTTGTCGGTTTTTTCGGCAATTCATTCGCTTTGATTGCGGATGCCATAGAATCTACTGCCGATGTTTTTACCTCGCTTATAGTTTGGATAGGTCTAAAAGCCGCTTCAAAAGCACCTGATGATGACCATCCTTATGGGCACGGTCGTGCAGAGCCTTTGGCGGGTATCGTCGTAGCCATATCACTTCTTGGGGCAGCCATAATGATAGCCATTGAAGCTTACAGAAATATTAAAACGCCGCATGAAACACCTAAAGCCTATACGCTTTTTGTACTGATTGGCGTGGTGATACTCAAAGAAACGATGTTTAGGATGGTGGATAAAACGGCGGATGATATCGGCAGCACATCCGTAAAAGGCGATGCTTGGCACCATAGAAGCGATGCCATTACGTCATTAACGGCAGCGGTGGGCATTATCATCGCATTGATTGGTGGACCGGGCTATGAAAGTGCCGATGATTGGGCTGCTCTGATTGCAGCTTTTTTTATCGTTTATAATGCTTGGCACATTTTTACGCCAGCCTTCAATGAAGTGATGGATAAAGCACCCCCTCAGTCATTTACAAATGAAATTAAGGATTTGGCGCGACAAGTGCAAGGCGTGAAAGATATTGAAAAATGCTACGTCCGTAAATCAGGATTTGAGTTTTTCGTAGATATTCACATCATCGTTGACGGTGAAATGACAGTTCGCGACGGGCACGATATAGCGCACGATGTCAAAGACTATATCATGCACCACAAGCCCTTGGTATTCAACGTTTTGACCCATATTGAGCCAGATGGAATCGAGCACTCGCCTATATTGTAGTGTTTCGGATTTCGTGTTTCGGGGTGCGACATACGAAACACCCTCCCCGAAACCCCTAAAACGCTTCTATCAACTCTTTGGCTTCTTTAGATTTCCAAGCACCCCCCCTCAGTATTTCTTCTAAAATAGCTTTTGCTTCGGCCTTTTTATCCATTTTTATTAATGAAATAGCGTAAAACCAGCGCGCTTCATCTTTAAAATTCCCTTTTTCATCCATTACGGCTTTAAAATAAGGAGCAGCTTTATCAAATGCAGCTTGTTTTTGATAGAGATAACTCAAGCCTAAATAAAATTTCTGTTCAGTATTCGGATTCGGTATCGCTTCAATGTCTTGTGCGGCTTTTTCAAAATTACCATCCCGATAAGCGTTTTTAGCATCTGCCCAATTTTTAATATCATCACTTGACCCCATGCGAACAGAGGGGCTTTCAAAATGCTCATTTTTAATAAAATTATCCGCTAATTGGCTGCTTGATAAGCGGCTCGTACCCATAGTTTGCCATACAACAGCCACTAATAAAATAGACGCTGCCAAACCCACGGCATATCGCCACATACTCACCGTGCGCGCACCCGAAGGCTTTTCAGAAGCCTTCGCATTTGAACGCTCAATGCCCTCAGCCGCTAATAATGCATTCCATTTTTGGCGTTGCTCACGGTCACCGAGGGCGTCAAGCATCTTTTTTTCTACCCCCTCAGTATCGGAGGCAGAAAGAGTATTATTTTTATATTTTTTAAGTTCTTCTTTCATCTTATTCAGGATTTTAAGTTTTTTTATGGGCTTTATGGGTAAGATTTAAGATGAAAGATTTAAGATTTAAGATTTAAGATGCGAAAGTTACCCAATCCAATCTCTTCTATCTTCTATCTTTCATCTTCTATCTTTCATCTTACCTCTTTCAATCAAACTTCATATACATCAAAAAAAGAGGATTTCAGCTTATCCATACACCGCTCTTTTCTTTTACGAATATTGGCTTCATTTTCATTGAGTAATTGCGCCACTTGTTTCAATTGCAAACCATCATAAACATGGCTGCGGAGCAATTTTCGGCAATCTTCATTCAATTTTCCCCAAGCATTGTCAAGCGCGTGCATTTGGACATCATCGAAAGCCTCGGTGGGCTCTTCCTCTCTATCGGCTTCGGTGAGCACAAATTCGCTGACTGGCGTCCGTTTATTTTTCTCTAAAAGCTTCAGATAACTGTCTTTAGCCATTTTAGTGAAATAAAAACGGAGGTTACCATATTCAATTTTACCTTCAATCAAGCGTTTGCGAAAGCTGATAATGGTTTCCACGGTAATATCGTAGGTATCATCGGCTTGGGCAGCGCACTCGCGTATCAGGTAACTTCGACAATCGCTAAAATGCTTCACAAATACGTGCTCAAAAAGCTTTTCATCGCCTTGTTGCAAACTGTTGAGCATCTCATTAAAATCGGAAAATTTCAGTCCGAAATTCTGAATTGGGTTATCGGTCATCGTCTTGACTTTTATATAATCGTTTAAATACTTAAACGTGACATTTTTTAGAAGTTTTTTTAATGTTAATACGCTACTTCAACAGATAAAGATATGTTGAAATTTAAAACAATCGAAGTATTTAATAAAATATAAAGTGAATTAGACCTTGAGCGGGTGAGAGTTTTTAAATTTGTACTCAAATAAAATGATCGTCTATGATTAATTACAACCCAAAAGATTGGTTCGTCTTTATTTTCCGATTTCCTAAGGTGGATACTTTTCGGAAACTGCTTCCTTTGATGATAGCTATTTCCTTTTACACAGGCATTATAGCATACATTGAAATAGATTATTTGAAATTGAGTGAAAATAGCCACGCAAAGAATGTGACTATAATGCATAATTTATTGGGTTTCGTCTTGTCTTTGCTCTTAGTTTTTAGAACTAATACCGCTTACGATCGTTGGTGGGAGGGGCGAAAATTATGGGGCAGCTTGACCAATAATAGCCGTAATTTGGCTTTAAAATTATCACCCATTCTCACTTCAGAGGAGGACAGAGCTTTTTTTAAAAACATCATTCCCTCTTTTGCAATGGTATTGAAAGACCATTTGAGGAGTGAAAAGCGGCGGGTGGAACTGTTTGACCCCGTAGTGAAAAAGAGCAAAAAGCCCGTGGTAGAGATAGATGAAGCCAAGCACATTCCGAATCAAATAGCACAATTGATGTTTGATAAAGTGCATCATCTGCTTCAAGATGGTAAAATAACGGGCGAACAATTGCTCTTTTTAAATAATGAATTATTGTCTTTTACGGATATATGTGGGGCTTGCGAGCGCATACGCAATACACCGATTCCGTATTCGTATTCGATGTTTATTAAAAAATTCATCTTTTTTTATGTGATGACTCTGCCAGTAGGCTTCGTTTTTAATTTGGGGTATTATGCAGTTCCCGTGGTGACTTTTATTTTCTATGTTTTAGCCAGTTTGGAATTGATTGCGGAGGAAATAGAAGAACCGTTTGGCAGAGATGGCAATGATTTGCCCCTTGATAAAATGGCGCGTAATATTGAAAAACACGTGGGCGAGATATTGAGTGTGCAATAGGGTAGGGCAGAGACAGTATTTTAGAATGGGTATAATTTAAAAGCATTTTTTGATGCTTTTGAGTTATACCCATTTTTATTTTAAAAGCCCCCCGCTTGTCATTC
>JANPHO010000495.1:0-11516 GCA_031424515.1 Saprospiraceae bacterium | reverse complement strand
AATTTACCAGTGGAAAAAGAATGGCGCTAATGTGGGTACTAACAGCATTTCATATACCGATAATACGCTCACAAATAATGATGTTATTTCCTGTATTTTAACATCAAATGCAAGTTGTGCTTCAACAATAACAGCAACATCTAATAGGGTGATGATAACAGTTAGTCTAAATGTGACACCATTGATTGCGATAAGTTCAACAACAACGACTGTAACTAAAGGCGCAAAAGTCACTTTTACCGCAACGGCAATAAATGGTGGAACTATGCCAACTTATCAATGGAAGAAAAGCGGTAATAATGTAGGAACTAATACCAATACTTATTTAGATAGTACATTGGTCACTGGTGATTTAATATCATGCGTGCTCACAAGCAATGCTATTTGTAAAACAACACCCATAGCAACGTCAAATATTATTACATTGATCGTGAACCCAACAACAGGTATAAAGCAAGGGGAGGCAGAAGATAAATTTAAAGTTTTTCCAGTGCCTGCAACGGAAGTGGTCATCATTCAAATAAATGATATTGCCAAAAATGATTTCACTGTTATTTTATATGACCTTACTGGAAAAATGATTGAGACAAAGGCGTTGGTTCAGGGCAATACCATTGTTTATTTTGATACACAAAAGTTATCTGGGGGGCAATATATCGTTCGTATTTCAAACGGAACAAATACTTGGATCAAAAAAGTACTTGTCGTGAAATAAAAAAAATCACATTTAGTTCAGTACTTTCTAAACGAAAAAAAATGATAAATCTTACACACTTTAAGACAATTGCCCCTACTTTAATGCTTCTCATTAGCTTAACACTAAAGGCTCAAGATACAACACGGCTTTATATTTTTTCGGGCGTAGGTGTCATCAACGGACAAGGTACATTCGGAAAATCGGTAAAACCTTCGTTGGGTTTTAATTCAGGTTTAGAATTGAAATTAAAGGGTAATCTCTTTTCTCAAGTATCCGTTGATTTTAATTCCTTAAAATACAATCAACGAAATATTGATGCCAGTTCTACTTATTTGTTCCAAAATGCAAATAGTACGTTATTGATGGTGGGCTTAAATTTTGGCTTTAATTTCAATAGACCTCATTCAAAATGGTCTGGTTTCGTTTATTTAGGCAGTGGTTATCTAAATATTGGAGAACCCCGAGTTAAATTGGAAAAAGAGAATACGATTGTTCAATCCGTGATAAACCAATCGAGTATCTTTGGGAGGGGTGGCTTTCGGGTAGGTTACAAAACAAATTCTGCTTTTTTTCAAACTTTATATTTAGATACCAACTATTGGACTTCTTCTGCCACTGTTCAAGGGGGCAAAGTAAGTGGTTTTTCCATCCTTTTTGGGACTCGCTTAACCATATAAGATGCATAGATATTCAACTATTTTTTGAAATGACATTTTATGTTGTCAACAACTTTAAACAATTAAAAGTCTTTAAAAATGAAAAACATCCTCGTCAAAGTTGCAGCTATTATCGCTGCCATCATCATGCTTCAAACGCTTTATTTCAAATTCACGGCACAGCCTGAAAGTGTCTACATTTTCTCAAAATTAGGCATAGAGCCTTTTGGCAGAATTGGCAGCGGCGTATTTGAATTGATTGCTTCCATCCTTATTTTATTACCTAAAACCAGAATTTTTGGCAGTATTCTAGGTTTAGGAATCATATCAGGCGCTATCCTTTCTCATCTTTTTATTTTAGGTATTGAGGTTCAAAGTGATGGCGGCACATTGTTCATGTTGGCTTTAGCCGTGTTTGTTTGCTGCCTTTACATTTTAATTGCTGAAAAAGAAAAGGTAATGGCACTCGCAAATCAATTTTTGAATCGTAAGGCGTAGAATGCCGAGCCGCTGAAACGTAATAAGCCTGTAGATGACTATCTGTTATCTACAGGCTTATTACGTTTCAGCAGCTTAGCATAAGTGGAAACTAAAAGAATTCGCATCATGTTATTTCTCAAAATTTACAAAAATGGAATACCTTTCAGCCCTTGCGCCAATGTAAATAAAACATAAGCCAAATAGACAATTGAAAACAACCAAACCGTTTTAGTAGCAATATGTAGGCGGAATCTACTCATTAAAATTATGAAAAGAGGGACGATTTGTAAACTATGAATACCAAAGAAATGTGCTACCCGTAAATCGCCAAAAAGCGTACTCCAATTTAGAAACCATAAGCCTTCACCACCATCAGCCGCACCCACTGTGTGCCCTTTCAAACCACTAATATACCCGCCCAATAGGCTGAAAATGACAAAATAAACCAAGCCTATTTTAATACTCAAAACCATCTCGGCAGGCAACGCATACTCCTTTTGTTTCATAAAAATAAATGTCATATAAGCTGTCCAAAGCGTGATGGTCAAGATGAAAACACCCCATCAAAGCGAAGAGAATAATACCGTACGTATTGGCAGTATTGAAATGGGACAATTCGCCTCGCAATGCCTGTGACGTTATGGCAATTTGCTCAAAGCACATTGCCATAACTGCCACGTAAGTATAGACTTTTACCTTTTTTTTATCTTGAAAATAAGAGAGTATTAGCGCCATTGTCCAACTATAAATCCAAATGCTCAAGGCAAATTTCATGGGTTTTACGACTGAATTTATGCCTAAAATAAGGATGTCATTGAAGGGATAGTACAGCAACAAAAGCGTAAAAATAATGAGATGTATAGCCCCAAGCCAAAATAGAATGGAGTTTTTATGATGAATCTGCTTTATCATTTTTTAAAATTTTATACCTGTCATAATACCTAAATTTGAACTTTTGAATGTTTTATCGCCTATACCTGTTACCTCCCCTTGTCGGCTATCTGTTTCGTATTCAATGCCAATGGTGAGCATGGTTTTTCTGTTTTTAAGTGGGATATCATATCCCAAACCGAAAGCAAAACCGCTGCCTATGGCAAACTGATGATTGAATTCCAATTTTGCCGTATTGCGGTATTTTTGGGTAAATTGTGTGATAAAAAAGTAATCACCTTGCAGATACAAGCCTTTTTTAGCCATTTTATCAAATGGGAAATACTTCATTGTGAAAGCTGCACCCCAATAGTTGAAAAACATTTCATTCCCATTATCACCTTTTGCTGGAGCTGCACCAAGCGATTTGTATTTCAGCCCAAAGTTGAATGAATTGATTTTTTTAAATTTATGATACGCTGCCAATGATGCCAAGCCCCCGCCAGAAGTACCAAAATTTCCTGTATCATATTTTTCTTTCAGACCACTGCCAAAAATACTGATACCGTAACCGCCTCTAAATTCGGCATACGTAAAGGAAATAGGCTCTTCTTGCATTTGAGCAAAAGCCTCTATGTGAGCGCAAATAATAAATAAAATAATGAATTTACGTTTCATTTTTATATATTTTAAGGAAATATCGGCTTTTGCCCTAAAATACTGAGGGGGTACAAAACCGATATTCCCGTTTTTTTAATTAAGAATTGAAGATTTTTACAGACTGCCGACTGTTCCCTTAATTCTCTCACTTGACTTATTTACCACCGAAAGTATAGCCAACGCCAATGTTAATGATGAGCGGCGTATTCGCAAGCCCAATGTTGGGCGCTTTCAGGGTCTCATTTTTCTTCGTCGTTTTATTGGCATACGTGAATTCATCATTGCTCAATGTTGTGCCGACATTTTGCCAATAGCGGATACTTGTGCTGGTTGTAATGCCTTGTAAAATTTTATTATCGCTGTTTTTAAAAGGAAAATAGCGATAATATAAGCCAAAACCCAGCGTCATTGTCTTGAAATCTCTTATTTTATTCGCAACGGTTTGTTCTGCGTCTTTTTGATAGACTTCCCAACTGTGCAATTTGGGTTCAAAACGAAGGTCTAAAAAAGAATTGAAACGATAACCCACGCCAAAACCCGTTGAATACGGCAAGTGCAAAACTACATTTTGGTCTTTGAAAGCACCCACAACGGGCGGGTCGAGTGAAAAACCATGAGAGTAATCAAAACTCACCCTTTTTGTGAAATAATTGAATTCAATATTGCCACCTTTCAAGGCTGTGGGTTGGATAAGCCCCGCTAAAATGCTGAACTTATTGCTGTATAAAAGTTCGGGGTTATCGCTGTTTTGGGCAAAAGATTGGGCTATTACTACCGTTACCAGTAGCATAATTAATATTACTTTTTTCATTTTTAAATATGATTTTTAAACAGATTTTTAAATTAAAAAAATGGGAAGGATTTATCCGAAAGGCTTATAAAACCATTCGGATACTGTCATGCTTTTAGCTTGATGAAGCCGTAGGCATCAAGGGGGTATGCATTATCAAAGTGCATAGAGTGTAATCAAAAATTGAAACCGATTGTTAACCCCCCTTGAATAAAAATATCGGGCTTGCCACCACGAGGACCAATATTGACGGTATTTTCTCCTCGAGCATTACCAAGAACGCCAAATTGAGGAATTAGATAAAGGCTACTCTTTGTCTTGTCAGTAAGCTTAAACTTATACCCTACATTTGTTTCCCAAAACAAAGTTGTCGTTTCATAGTCTTTGCCATCAATCAGGTTTTTTGTACCCCAAGCATAGCCTACATTGGCTTTTGCTTCAAGGTGCAAACCTTTCCAAAAATATTGTCGATAGCCTATAATCAGCATATACTCATTGATTTTTTCAACGACATCGTGCTTGATGTTTGGGCGAATATATGCCCCAATCAATAAGTCTCCTTTACGCTTTTCAGACGCAGTAAGTGTGTATGTTGCCTGTAAGCGGATGATACCCACGTTGGGCAAAAAGGGTTGGACAAGTTCTGTTTCAATGCCCCATTTTTTGGGCGCATCGGTACTCATTTGAGAAAATGCTTTACTGGAAAAAAGCAAAAACGCAGCGAACAGAATTAAAATTGATTTCTTCATCTTACACTATTTTAGTTAAATAATATTGCAAAGATGGGGCGTCGCACACCCCAAAACCATTGACTTGGGTTATCAAATTACTTATTTTGAAAAATTCTTTTGCGGATACGGCTCAATGATTCGGGTTTGATACCCAAATACGAAGCAATATAATGCTGTGGAATCCTTTCTACCAATTCGGGACGTTGTTCCAAAAGGCTCAAATAGCGTTGTTCTGGTTCCTCATTAGTGAGCATTTTATTGAGTTTTGAGAGCGATAAAAATGCATTTTCAGCCATCACTCGACCGACACGGTCAAAAACAGGATAGACATCATATAGTTTATAAAGGTCCGCTTTTCTAAATTGAACGACTTCACAGGCTTCAAGGGCTTGCATATTTTCGATAGTCGGTTGTCCTGTTAAAAAACTGGCATAATCGGTGTAAAAACTGTTAGAAAAGAAAAACTGTATCGTATTTTCAACCCCTTCCACATTGTAAAAAAGGCGCATACACCCACTGTTTATAAAAGAAACTTTATTGCAAATTTGACCTTCTTGCAGCAAAAACTCCTTCTTTTTAAACTGTTTTACCGATAAGATCCCCATAAAGGCTTCTTCTTCTGCCTTGTTTAAAGGCACAACAGATTGGATACTTTGAATGATTTGATTTGCCATTTTTAAAATATTAATTCATTACGAAACGTAAATTTAATTTTTTTGTTTGTTTTTAAAAACTGAACAGTATTAAAAATACGCATCGTTTCCGCATCCCATTCCGGTTTATGAATGGCAATTTTAACATAAAACCAAAAATCATCTTTGAAAAATGAAGTCAGAAAAGCCATATACTCCCCGTTTCGTCATCCGTTTTTCGCTCGCCCCTAAAGGCTTTTTCGATATGATTTAATTCAAAACCTTTGTCAATACCCGTTTCAGTGGCTTTTAAAATACTCATTTCTATTTAAGCATCTATGTACGCCTGTGCGTCTGTTCTGAATTTTTGAAGATGAAAAATCCGCTTCATTTGGTTGTCCTGAATGGGCATTTCGTCATCTGCCATTTGATAAATCGCTTGCCAGCTTTTCTTGATTGAGGCTGTTTGGTGGCTTGTAAGTTGCCAATTATCAACGGCATTGACAGCAATACCTAAAAAGTCGTTTTTATAGTTTTTACTTTTTTCATGCCTGATACTGAGGGGGGCTATTTATATTTATACCGTACTATTTAGCCATAGCTTTCGAAATTTGAGGCTTTGCATATCGGTTTTTCCACATTTCAATGGTATAAAAATCATTTCCTTCATCTCCCTCAACGCTGCCCAAATTATAAGAACTAATGCGTATGCGATAAGTGGTTTTACTGAGGGGTATCGTCAATTGAGTTTCATAACCCGTACAATTTTTGACCTCCAAAAGACCAGACGACAACCGTATCGAAGCCTCCACAACGTGGTCAGCGGACTTATCCAATTCGGTTTTTTGGGTCAAAATCTGTAATTCCCCTTTCACATTTCCATAAGTGGCTATTGTCACGCCCAATAGACCTTCGCCACTAGCCAAACGCCGTTTATCAGCGTCAGGACACCAATAATCATCGGCATCGGTTGTCACCGTTGTTTTACTATATAAAATGTAAAATTGATAATATTCTGTTGAAAAATTTAAAAGATATACTTCCATATTTTTATTAATTCGTCGTTACTTAGGCTTCTAAAAGGTTTTCTGGAACTCCGTCGATGACACACCCACCACTTTTTTAAAAGTCGGATTAAAAGCCGTTTTTGAATTAAAACCTGCTTCAAAGGCGATACCCACCATAGAAAGGTGCTGATAATGAGGGGTCGTTAAAAGTCGCTTACTTTCCTCTACGCGATACCGATTGATAAAATTAAAAAAATTGTCATTAAAACCTTCGTTGATAAGGTAAGACAATTCATGTGTGCTCATTTGTATCGTTTGAGCTAATTTCGGAAGGCTCAAAGTACTGTCTAAATAATGTTTCTGGGCGCGCATCCTGTCGGTTAGTTTTTCTTTTAAAAAGGCTAATTGTTCAGGCGATAAGACTTGTTTTTTAGGTACATTATCTGCTTCATTTTCTTCAATAATGGTTTTAATATCCAATGCTTCTTGTGGCTTTGCGCTAAAAACTTCCCCTTGTTTCAAGGCAAAATAGGCTAAATAAAAAGCTGAAGCCAAATATATTAAATTAGAATTTAAGCTGATAATTGGTAATGACCATATTAATTCGCTAAACCAAGCTACTAACATACCCGCTAAACCCAATAAAAAATAGCACAACCATGCTAAATCCACCATTTCGATATTGGAAGCAAACAAACGCACGTTCTTCTGATGCGCTAATAATTTTTTATAAGATAAAACACAGTAGACAGCGAGTGGTAAAATGATTAATATAAGACCCAACACTAAGTCTGCCTGTATAGCGGATTTTTCTAAGTCTTCTAATTTTTCTTCTGCTGGTAAAAACATAGAAAGCACTACCAAAAATAAATATTAGAAATAGGGGTAAAAATGCCATAAATCCTTTTTAGAAAAAGCCTTTGTGGAGAGACAAAATAGCAAATACTTAAGTACAAAACAGGCGCAATGGCAAAAACAGGAATATTGACCAAACCGATAAAAATAGGATATTGATGATAAAATTTACCATAAATTAAAGGATCGTCAATCAAATTTATCGCCATACATAAGGCGTGAAACAAACACCGCCAACCAGCGATTTGCCACAATATTGACTTTTCTCGGATTAATGGCCACGATAAAAGCTAAAAGGAAAAAACTACCACTCGTCAGTATTGCAATAATATTAAGCATACTTCTGATTTTAAAGGGTATCAAATCACCATTTTTTTTCTAAAATCTTTGGGATTAATAGACTCGTATTTTTTAAAAACCTCCGTAAAATGCCCTAAATGATTGAACCCACTTTCAAAAGCCGCTTCTGAAACAGTTTTACCTTCCGTCAAAAGGATGCGGGCTTGATTGATGCGCGTTTCGTTGACAAAATCGGAGAAAGTCATACCTACTTGTTTTTTGAAAAAACGGCAAAAAGCAGGCGTTGTCATATTACTCAATTGAGCAGCTTCATCGAGTTTGGGTTGAAGGGTAAAATTATTTTCAACGTACTCAAATACCTTATTCAACCGCAGATGCTCTTGGGATTGTAGTGAAACCCCATGTTTACCTGAGTTGAGATACTGATATTGGTCGGTTGTCGCCATAACGTCCAAAATTTCTAACAAGGAAATGACTCTCGAAACGCCTTTTTTGGAGCCCAAATCTTTCATCAAAGCACCGATTGTGCGTTGTATTGGTTTCTCAAAAACCAAACCTCGATTGCTTTTTTCTAAAAGCTCTTTGATATTCGCTGTTTCAGGTAAAGTTTCGAGTACTTGACGAACGAATAATTCTGGAATCTGGACGACAATTTCATCAAAAGCGTCGTTGCGCCCATACGTAAAATTGAGATGTGGTAAGTTGCTGCCAATCAATACCAATGTGCCATCATCATAAAATGAGCGGTGTTGCCCGACATATTGCCTACCCGTGCCATTGGAGATAAAAACGATTTCACAAGCGGGATGATAATGCCAATAATACAGGTCGCGGACATCGCAAGAGTGATGTAACCACACAAAAGATTCGTCTTTTTGCGGAACAATATGCTCAAATTGCAGTTTCATTTACACGCTATTTTAATATTTAAATCGGGTAATTACTATTAGAAAGTTAATATAGCGTAAAAATACATCAAATAACTGTAATTCTACGATTGAAAATGAGAATACCTTTGCAGTAGAATTAAAATAAAACTATTAAAATGGAATTTTCTTCGATTATTGGCAACATTGCCGCTTTTTTAACAACATTTAGCTTTTTACCACAGGCATTAACAACTATTAAAACCAAAGACACCAAAGGCATTTCCCTACCGATGTATGTAATGTTTGTAATAGGAGTGAGTTTTTGGCTTTTTTACGGCATCATGGAAAATCAAACGCCTATCATTGTTGGCAACTTTATAACGCTTATTTTAGCAAGTATTATCCTCTTTTATAAAGTTAAAGACACCGTAAAAAGTAGTAGAAATCACCTGATTAATTCATAATGTTACTGAGTATGCCCCTCAGTAAAACGCCCCATTTTGATGAAATACATCACAACGAGGCGTTTTAATTTTTATAAAGAAAAAAATCTTACTCTTTAATCACTTTCGCTATTTGATTGTCTATTTTTATAATATACATGCCTTTGTTGAAACTACTCATGTCAATACTAAATTCAGTATTGGTAATTTTACCATTGAGTATTTGCTTCCCTACAATATCGTACACATTATATACAGCATCTAATTTGGCATTTTTAAAAGTAATTAACCCTGTTGTTGGATTAGGATAAACCGTGATTAATTCAGCCTTATTTTTATCAAAAATAGATGAAACAATGCTGTTATTAGGAATGTAATTAGCCAATTTTGCGGACCCTTTCAGTTTGAAAATAAAAATTTCACACTTTTTATCAGTAGCAGTCGCCACACCATTTTCAGTTGGTGAAAATTGACCATAATCATTATCATTACCAATAGCTAATGTACTATCATTTAAGATAGTCAATCCTTCGGCTTTATCTAAGGCTGAAGGCCACCCTTCTTGAAGCAAATCAAATTGAAAAGTTTTGGTAACAGGTTTTATACTATTAGTAGCCAAAGTAGGCGCATCTAATAACTGCTCCAATGTTTTACCGCCATAAGCCGCCCCTGTTTGTACGGCAGTTGCACCATCAATATTGATTTTGTAAATACGTTTTACATCTTGCCCGCCACGAGCAGCTTGTTCAATCACAAGAAACGTGGTATCATTTATGGCTTTCAAATCACCAATTTTTTGGTCAGCAGGTCTTATATAATTGCTCGAGTCGGGCCCGATATAACCATCATTGACGTAGGCATACATTTTCGATGTATTGTTGGTTGGGTCAATTTCAAGAAGCCTATGGATTTTTGAAGCGGCAATGGTTGAAGGATAATACATCGGGCTTTGTATCATGGCGTAAATTTTACCATTTGGTGTGATGGTAATGCCTTCAAAACCTCGGTTGTTTCTTCTGTATTTAAAACACGTATCAATGGCAATATCTTGTGCTTCTTTGCCCACGAGATTGGCATAGGGCGTATATCTATTAAGCACCACCCCTTTGTTATTCAATTTCCAAACCGTTGCGCCTTGTTCTTCGCATATCCAAAAATTACCGTTTTTGTCCACGTCAATACCTTCGGAGTCAATACCCCAAATATCTTTTGTAGTTGTTTTTGTCGTGAAATTAGCACAATTTTGAACGGTATCTGTAGAAATCAATTCTGCGGCTGTACTACCAAAACCAGGTGGATTCAAAACCCCTGTGGCATCTGTACCACTTGGTCTTTTGATTGAAATAGTTTGAAGAATTTTAAGCTCACTACCATCAATTTTCAAACGGTGAATTTTAGGTGCATAGGTCGGAAAACCATAAATTTTATCATAAGTAGGGCGACAAGCTGCCAAATTTGCGTTTGCAGCATCCACATTTACACCTCTATCCGATACTGTCCAAAACTCTTTTCCGTCAGTATTAGGGATATAATTCAAGCCAGAAAAACCTCCCTCACGGAAAGTGATGCCTTGAAACGTCCCAATTGTTGTAGATGTATTATTCGGATGACGAGATTCTAAAACAACATTCGCGGAAGACGTAACTACAGCATTATTCGGGACATAATTATTCAGTTTTGAAGACCCCCTCAGTTTGAAAATATAAATTTCACATTTTTTATCTGTTACAGTCGCCACACCATTTGCAGTGGGTGAAGCTTGCCCGTAATCGTTGTCATTGGATATTGCCAATGTACTGTCATTAAGGATTGTCAAACCTTCTGCTTTATCCAATGCTGCGGGCCAACCTGCTTGAAGCAAGTCAAAAAACAAGGTTTTTTTAACGGGTGTAATGGCATTAGCAGTTAAAGTAGGTTCATTAAGCAATTGTTCAAGTGTTTTGCCCGCATAAGCCAAGCCACTTTGTACGGGCGTTGCGCCATTTAAGCTAAATCTGTAAATACGTTTCACATCTTGACCACCCCGTGCAGCTTGCTCGATGACTAAGAAAGTAGTATCATTTATGGCTTTTAAGTCCCCAATTTTTTGGTCAGATGGTCTGATAAAATTAGTGGAATCGGCGCCAATATAACCATCATTGACATAAACGTACATTTTTGATGTATTCGTTTTGGGGTCAATTTCAAGCAATCTATGGATTTGCGATTTAGATTGTGCCGTTGGATACGCCATTGGGCTTTGAATCATGGCATACACTTTACCATTCGGTGTTATCGTAATCCCTTCAAAACCTCTATTATTGACTCTGTATTTAAAAGATGTATCAATCGCAATATCCTCAGGTTGTTTGTTGGAAAGATTACCAAAAGGCGTATATCTGTTTAGGACAATGCCATTTCTATTCACTTTCCAAACCGTTGCCCCTTGCTCTTCACAGACCCAAAAGTTGCCATCACTGTCCACATCAATACCTTCAGAGTCAATGCCCCAAATGTCTTTGGCAACTGTTTTTGCAGCAAAATTTG
>JANPHO010000494.1:0-3480 GCA_031424515.1 Saprospiraceae bacterium | reverse complement strand
CCTGTTTTAGCTCCATTTTAACAAGGACATAATAGCGCAATATCAAGACAAAACCTCTTCTTTGTCTATTTTCAATTTTTCATATTTTTTAAGAATACTTCTCAATTGATTTGTACTTTGAAAACCGCAAGATTGAGCAATGGCTTCCATTTTATAATCTTCTTTTAAAAGTTGTTCAGCTTTTTCTACTCGCAATAAATCCAAATAATCGCCGATAGTAATGCCCGTTGTAGCTTTAAAAAGTCTCGTTAGATTGCGTGGACTCATAAAAACCCTTTCAGCCAATTGCTCTATTTTAATCTTTTCATCCAGATGATGAATAATCCAATCTTGAATTTCGTGGATACTATTATTGATGTGTTGGCGATATTGAAGATAAATACTGTCCTGTTTTTCACTACCATCTCGACGAATATAAACGACTAATTCACGGGCTATTTGATATGCAAACTTTGCTCCATGCCTTTCTTCAAGGACAAAAAGTGCCAAATCAATACCCGTTGCAATGCCCGCACTGGTATAAATATTACCGCTTTTAACAAAGAGACGATTATTTAAAACCTTAGATAATGGATAACCTGTTTGTAGTCTTTCCGTAAAATTCCAATGAGTTGTACATTCTTTTCCGTCCAGTAAACCTGCTTCTCCCAATAAAAAGCAGCCAGTGCACACCGAACAAATAGTTGCTTTTAAGTCGTTGGCTTTTTTAAGCCATTTAAATAAAAGCAAATTTCCTTTTGGCAATTCTTTTAACGAAAAGCCAGCGATAACTACTATATCTGTTGGTAAAATTTCAATTGAAGTGAAGATTTCTAAATGGGTAAAACCCAAATTTGCTGAGCTTTTTTGATGAAAATTATCTGAAATATACCTTATATCGTAATCAATTCCATAATTCGTTGCCTCATGAAATACTTGAACCGCACCTGCCAAATCAAGGATATGCGTACCACTATTGATGTAAAAAAAAACGCGGTGTTGATTCATTTTAAAAATTGAAATATTACCCCCTCAGTAAAATACAGCTTTCCACAATTTTAAACCTTCAAAACATCCTCAACTCATCACTTTCAAGCCCAATTTCTCCCCCTCTGACACCATCATTTTAAAAGCCTCATCATAATCATTCGGGATAATTCCATCCAAAATGGCTTCACGAATGGACGTTTTAATAATCCCTACTTCACGTGAAGGCGGTATATTAAAAGTCTCCATAATCAATTCACCAGTGATAGGTGGTTGCCAATTGCGGATTTGGTCTTTTTCTTCAACCTCAATACACCGTTGCTTCACCGTTTGATAATTGGCAATGTAACGGCGTACACGGTCGGGCTGTTTGCTCGTAATATCGGCTTCGCAGAGTGTAAAAAGGTCTTCAATATCGTTACCCGCATCAAAAAGCAGTCGGCGAATGGCGCTATCGGTTATTTCCTCTTTGGTGAGTGCGACGGGGCGGTGATGTAATTTGACAATTTTTTGAACGTATTTCATGCGGTCGTCCATTGGCAAACCGAGGTTGCGGAATAGTCGCGGCAACATGGCAGCCCCTAAATCTTGATGCCCATGAAATGTCCAACCTTCTTTTTCCTCCCAGCGCTTTGTAGCGGGTTTTCCAATGTCGTGAAATACGGCTGCCCAGCGTAACCACAGATTATCGGTCTTTTTACAAATATTATCAAGGACTTGAAGCGTATGGTAAAAATTATCTTTATGCCCGATGCCCTCGCGGGTTTCAGCCCCTTTCAAGGCATCCATTTCAGGAAAAATGAGCTTTAAAAGCCCCGATTGGAACAAAATTTTGAATCCTACTGAGGGGGTAGGCGTTTTCATAATTTTTTCCAACTCAGAAGTAATGCGCTCTTTTGAGATAATTTTAATGCGCTCTTTATAGGTTGAAAGAGCTTTTAAGGTCTTTTCTTCAATTGAAAAACCCAATTGAGTTGAAAAACGCACCGCCCGCAACATCCGCAAGGGATCGTCACTGAACGTTTTACCTGCTTCGAGTGGCGTCCGAATCACTTTTTCTTCTAAGTGCCGAATCCCTCCAAATGGGTCAATAATTTCTCCGAAATTATCCACATTCAAGCTCACCGCAAGGGCATTAATGGTAAAATCACGCCTGTTTTGGTCGTCTTCCAGAGAACCTTCTTCCACCGTGGGTTTGCGGCTATCGTAGCGATAAGATTCCCTTCGTGCCCCCACAAACTCAATTTCAATATCCTTACACCGAAACATCGCCGTTCCGAATCGTTGATACACCACTACTTTCGGCGTTGGGTGCATCTTTGCAGCAACTGCTTCTGCCAATTGAATACCGCTGCCCAAGCATACAATATCCATATCCTTGGATGGGCGAGCCAATAGCCTATCCCTAACGTAACCGCCCACTACATAAGCAGGAAAACCCAACTCAGCAGCCGTTTCGCTGATGGTTAGAAAAATTTGACGCTCGTGTGGTTGTATTTGAAAAATCATGTATTTTACTTCACTTTATTTTAAGTCAGTTTTTAACTTAAACTTTGAACATCCGTTAAAATATTCATCAATAATTATCACTAACTTTCAAAGGGGATACAAAGTTCCAAAAAATCCCAATCATTTATCTCCCAAAAAGTATTAATTTTGCAAGTTATGAAGTTTTAAATTAAAACTTTAGTAATCATAACCAAATATCATCAATTCACAATTTATGAAAATAGGAATCATCCATGAGGGTAAAAATCCTCCTGATAACCGTGCGGCTTTAACACCTCTACAATGTGCTAATATTGAAAGACTATACCCCGTCAAAATCAAGGTAGAACCATCCCAAATTCGCTGCTTTTTGGATAAAGAATATGAGGAAGAAGGCATTAAAATATCACAAAATCTCGACGATTGTGATTATTTGTTGGGTATCAAAGAAGTACCGATTTCTCAGCTCAAACCCCATAAAACGTACTTTTTTTTCTCACATACCATTAAAAAGCAAGAACACAACCGACCACTTTTACAAGCCATTTTAGAAAAAAAAATCACTTTAATAGATTATGAAGTATTGACCGATTCATATAATCAGCGGCTCATTGCGTTTGGAAAATTTGCTGGTATGGTAGGTGCTCACAATGGCGTCATGGGTTATGGTTTGAGGACAGGTGCGTTCATATTACCCCGGATGAAAGACCTTGAAAGCTATGCGGAGGCGCGCGCTTCTTATAAAAAAACTGAATTGCCCCCCCTCAGTATTGTGCTCTCAGGAAGTGGTCGAGTAGCTAAAGGAGCCATGGAAGTGCTATTGGATTTGGGTTTTAAAAAGGTAGCACCGACTGATTTTTTAGTTGAAAAGTATGATATCCCTGTTTTCACCCAAGTTCATCCCATAGATTATGTTACCCGTAAAGATGGTGAGCCGTTTGAAAAACAAGATTATTATTCAGACCCCTCAGTATTCAGAAGCACTTTTGCTAAATTTTATCGCAAAACTGACTTATTTATCAATTG
>JANPHO010000493.1:0-3854 GCA_031424515.1 Saprospiraceae bacterium | reverse complement strand
GAGAAGAACCCCATCTTTTACAACAAATTCCCTTACAATATTTAGCTTCTATGCTTGGTGTTACGCCTCGTCACCTTAGTCGTATCCGAAATAATATTCGATAGAAAACATAGTCGGGAAATAAATTTCCCGACTACGTTTTAGACATTTGTCTAATAGTCTCGAAATCCTGCCTCCTACCTTTGTATCGCCCTTTAAAATAAGAGGGCATAAAAAGGTACAGGTTATGAATAATTTAAAAAAATATTTTGAAAGCAACAAATTTGCAGGTGAAGATTTGGATAAAATCCTCAATGCTTTTTATCTAAAAGAATTTAGAAAAAGCGATTTATTTGTCGAATATGGTCAATCAATCAAGCACTTGGGTTATGTGGAAAGTGGTGTGTTTCAATATTACATCTTAGATAATAACGAAGAAACCACAACTTATGTAGCAACTGAAAATACCTTTATTGCTTCATTGTTGGGCTTTTTTAACGAAGTTCCTGCACAAGAAAACATCCGAGCCTTGATTGACGGGCGTGTTTGGTTGATAACTAAAAGTTCCCTTACGAGACTTACCAACGAGATTCCCAAATTCAAAGATTTTTATATTACTATTTTAGAATGGCATATCTGTGCCATTGATAAAAGTCGCAATGAGCTCATCATGCTCACCGCAGAGCAACGGTATAATAAAATGCTACGAGAAACGCCTCAACTTTTAGAGCACGTTCCTTTACAATACATAGCGGCTATTCTTGGCGTTACGCCACGACATTTGAGCCGAATTAGAAAAATTTTTCCCTAAAATATTTTAATAGACATTTGTCCAGTTGCATCGAAATATCTGCCCATACCTTTGCATCATCAATTATTAATTAATGCTACAATATTTAATAATGAGTATAAAGCTTTTTTTTCAAAAAATCAGAACCTATCATAACATTTCTGAAAACTCGGAACTGGAGTGGACAAAACTATTGCGTTCAAAAACGTTTGATAGAGGGGATTATTTTGTTAGGGAGGGTCAGTCTCCTAAAGAAGTATCATTTGTTGTTAAAGGGCTTTTTTATCAGTCATACACATCTGATACAGGAGATATTGTCATTAAAAATTTTTTTCCTGAACAGAGACTTGCTGCATCAGTAGGCGCAATGTTAAGTAATACGCCAAGCGTGTATAATATAGTGGCGATAGAAAAAAGCACTGTTTTAACCTATAATTTTCTTGAATTCAAAAATTTAGCAAATAAGCATATTGATATTGCGGCATTTTATATAAAATACATGGAGGTTCATTGGATTATTGAAAAAGAGCCATTAGAAATTTCACTGCGGCATTTCGATGCTAAAGTCAGGTATGAAGAATTCCTAAAAAAATATCCACAACTGGTAAAACGATTGAAAAAACACCACATCGCTTCTTATTTAGGAATTACACCAACACAGTTAAGCAGGATATGCAAATAAATAGTTGTTTTTCTCAACTTATGTAAAGGCATACATAAAGAATTTTCATTTCCTCAACATATGTACAAGGAATCCTCTGAATACCATCGTTTCTTTGTATCATCAATTAAAAATAAAGTCAAATGAAAATTGTATTGCTTTTAATTCGATTTATTCTTTTAGCAATTTTCTCATTGCTTTCACCATTTTCACCGACATACATAAACTTCCTTTTGGGGTAGTATTATTTATGTTTTAAATTCTAAACCACATGAAAAGTATTAAAAAAACCGCAATGGTCATCATTGCATTAGCCTTCTTTATGCCCCTACTTTTTAACGCTTGTGCTATCCACCCCACCGCTTGGAAGCCCGCTTTAAAACCTGATTTTACTGGAACAACCGCCCTCAATGAAAAGCTAACAACATCTCAAAAAATAGCTCTTGACGGTTGGTATGGACCAGAAGATATTATCTTTGATAAGGAGGGTAATATGTATTGTGGTGTCCATCGCAAAGCCAATGATTTTAGCGATGGCAGGATTTTGAAAATAGACAACACAGGTAAAATAGATATTTTTTACAACGCCCATTCCTGGATTGCGGGTTTGCATTTTGATGCCACAGGGAACTTAATTGCTTTGAGCCATAAAGAAGGATTGATAAGTATCAGTCCCGAAAAAAAGGTGACTGTTTTGGCTAATAAAGATGAAAAAGGCAAGTTATTCCTCATTCCCAATGGATTGGATATTGCTTCGGATGGAAAAATCTATTTTTCTAATACATCTGACATTGCGTCTTACACCATAAAATATGGTCGAAAAATGATTATGGAAATGAAGCCAATAGGTGGATTCTATTGTTACGACCCCCAATTGAATACCGTAAAAACACTCATTGAAGGCACTTATTTTGGCAATGGTGTTGTGCTGTCAAAGGATGAAAACTATGTTTTAATGGTTGAAACGACCAGATATAGGGTTTTGCGCTATTGGCTTAAAGGCGATAAAACTGGGCAGATAGATACATTTATGGATAATCTGCCAGGCTTTCCCAATGGTATTTCCATCAGAGAAAATGGTACTTATTGGCTGGGCTTCACAACCAAACGCAATGATGCTTTGGATAAAATTCATCCAAAAGTGGGCATGAAAAAGTTTGTTTATGGCTTGCCTAATTTTCTACAACCTAAGGCAGACAAATTCGGAATGGTAATGAATGTCTCGCAAGAAGGCGCAATACTTCAATCCTTTTTCGACACAAAAGGCACTATCATGCCCGAAACGGGAGCTGTCAAAGAATACAATGGCTACCTATATCTTGGTGGCGATGTCGTTCCGCACATCGGCAAATACAAGTTGAATGACGCTTTTGAACAATTAGGAATTAAAAATTAGCAGCAATTTCCGCTTAGGAAATTTGGGATAAGTACCCCTCAGTATTTTCATCAATTTCTTATTAATCAATAAATAAAACAATCAAAATGAAACAGTTAATCATCATCATGCTATTATTAGCATCAGCCACCGCTTTTTCACAAAGCCGATTTTCAAAAAATGAATTCAGTGTTAATGGATTTCGCAATCCTTCAATTGGGTTAGAGTATCGCATGAAAAATATGTCTGTCCATGCAGGCTACTACGTCACTGCCTTGCAATCGGGCATTACCACAAAATTTACCAAAGTCGGCTTAACCGCTTGGTTTCTGCCTGTTGGCAAAAAGGAAAACCCTTCCTCTTTTTATGCAGGTGCATCTTATCTGCGCGGCATGAATCTCGAATATAACAAAGAAAACGCCCTTGGTTTGGAGGCAGGTTTTCGCTGGATGATATGGAAAGGCATTAACTTCCGAATTGGCGGTATTGCACTCATAGCGAAAGACCATGATGTAAAAATCAATCCAACGCCTGGGCTTAGTTATTCTTTCTTTTTCTAATTCAGTAAGGGAAAAAATATTTACTGCCTGATTTTTCAAGGAAATCGTAGTAGAAGTCGGGCAGTAAATATTAATCCCTACTTCAAACTAAATTTTTTAAAAATGCAAACAATATTGGGTACAGGACAATTAGGTCTTACCATCATGGATATTTTACTAAAAAATAATCCAAATGAAGCAATACTATTGGTCAATAGAAATGGGCAATTGGACATAACTACGCCTAAAAATGTTCAAATAATCGCCGCAGATGTGACCAATAAAAATGATATGGAAATGATTGCCCGAAAATCAGAAGTGATTTTTAGTTGTACGGATGTGCCTTATCAAACGTGGGGCGATTTTTATCCTGCAACTGCCTCCGCTTTGGTTTATGCACTCCAAAAAACCAATGCAAAATTGGTTTTTGCGGACAATCTTTATTCTTATGGCAATGTTTTGGGCGCAGTGATGACTGAAGAAATGCCCCACAAATCCACAACAAAAAAA
>JANPHO010000492.1:0-1957 GCA_031424515.1 Saprospiraceae bacterium | reverse complement strand
TGTTTTTAACTCAAAATCGAAATTTTTAAATAAAATCAACAAAAGAATGCCTTATTTATTCACTTCTGAGTCCGTATCTGAAGGACATCCTGATAAAGTTGCTGACCAAATTTCTGACGCACTTATTGATAATTTCTTAGCATTTGACCCTACTTCAAAAGTGGCGTGTGAAACACTTGTTACCACGGGACAAGTTATTCTTGCTGGAGAGGTAAAGTCGAAATCCTTTCTGGATGTTCAAAAAATTGCGAGAGACGTTATTAAAAAAATCGGCTATACCAAAGCTGAGTACATGTTTGAAGCGGATTCTTGCGGGATTCTTTCAGCCATTCACGAGCAATCTCCCGACATCAATCAAGGTGTTGAGCGCAAAAATCCTGAAGAGCAGGGCGCTGGTGACCAAGGCATGATGTTCGGTTACGCTACGCGTGAAACGGACAATTATATGCCGCTTCCACTCGATTTAGCCCACCAATTATTGATTGAATTAGCCGCTATTCGCCGTGAAAATGACGTGATTAAATACCTTCGCCCCGATGCAAAATCACAAGTAACGATTGAATATGATGATAATAATCAACCAATTCGTATTGATACGATTGTAATTTCTACACAACATGATGATTTTGATGAAGAAGAGAAAATGCTCGCTAAAATAAAAAGTGACATTATCAGCGTGTTGATACCGCGTGTAAAAAACACGATGAAGCCGGAGATTCAAGCCCTTTTCAATGATAAAATTACCTATCATATCAACCCAACGGGTAAATTCGTCATCGGAGGACCTCATGGTGATACAGGTTTAACTGGTCGTAAAATTATCGTGGACACTTATGGTGGCAAAGGTGCACACGGTGGTGGTGCTTTTTCTGGAAAAGACCCTTCAAAAGTGGATCGTTCGGCGGCTTATGCGACGCGCCACATTGCTAAAAACCTTGTTGCAGCAGGTGTTTGCGATGAAATCCTTGTTCAAGTATCTTATGCGATTGGTGTTGCTAAACCGATGGGTATTTATGTGAGCACTTATGGCACTGCAAAAGTAAAAATGAGTGATGGCGAAATCGCTAAAATTGTGGAAGGAGTATTTGATATGCGCCCATACGCAATTGAAAAACGCTTGAAATTGCGTCAACCAATGTACAGTGAAACAGCTGCATACGGACACATGGGACGTAAAAACGAAACCGTAGAAAAGACATTTTCACAACCCGATGGTAAAACGAAATCCACTAAAGTTGAACTTTTTACATGGGAGAAGTTAGATTTTGTGGATAAAGTTAAAAAAGCGTTCAAAATTAAGTAAGTTTTACTTGATTTTGTATCAAATACTGAGGTTTCTAACCCCGAAACCTCGTGGGGGGTATTTCGTTATTCGAAATACCCCTTTTCTTATTTCAATAATACATTAAAAGGCTATATTTTTACAATATGGAAATTCTGAAAATAGCTCATTTGAAAGGACACCAAGGCTCAGTGTTCAAGTTGACCCAAGCAAAGGAAGGAAAGTCAATACTTTCTGGCGCGGGTGATGGTTGGATTGTGGAGTGGGATATTGATAATCCTGACACTGGTAAGCTATTGGCTAAAGTGGATTCTAATATTTATTCGTTGCTTTTTTTACCGAGTAGTCATGCTGTGATTGTCGGGAATATGAATGGGGGGATTCATTTTGTGGATATTGAGCAAGCTCAGAACAATAAAAATATTGCCCATCATCAAAAAGGCGTTTTCGATATTGAGTATTTTAATAATCAAATTTATACTTTGGGCGGTGATGGAATCGTCACTCGCTGGAGTTTATCACCATTTCAATCTATTGAAAGCCTACAAATTTCAACCAAAAGCCTTCGATGCATGGATTATTCTGAGCTTAGAAATGAGATAGCTGTAGGTGCTTCGGATGGCAATATTTATTTTTTAGATACCCAACTCAATATTAAAAACATTATAAAACAGG
>JANPHO010000491.1:0-20417 GCA_031424515.1 Saprospiraceae bacterium | reverse complement strand
TACCCCCTCAGTGTATAACAGCTTTAGTTGTATTTGATGAACCGACTAAAACAGCAATGAAGACATTAATAACCGAAGCTGGTTTAGAAATAGGTGTTCATATCAATCCTAATGGCAATTTTTACTACTAAAAATTATAATTTATAAAATAATTTGTTTAATTTGTGGATGAAACCACTTTTGTTACTTTTGCGTTTAATATTACAAAAGTCATGATTACTTACCTAACAGGCAATTTATTAGAAGCTCCTACTGAAGCTTTAGTCAATACTGTCAACACCGTTGGTGTAATGGGTAAAGGCATTGCTTTACAATTTAAAGAGCAATTTCCCCTTAATAATCAAAAATATATAAAGGCGTGTAAAGATGGCAGCCTTGTAACAGGTACACTACTGATTGTTAAAGAAGCATCTTTGAATGGTGAAAAAATCATCATTAATTTTCCTACTAAAAAAGATTGGAAACACCGCTCTGCATATTCTTATATTGAAAGTGGATTACAAGCTTTAAAAGCAGAATTAAATAAAGGTGAAATAAAAAGTATATCTATTCCTCCTTTGGGTTGTGGTAACGGCGGTCTGGATTGGTCAAAAGTAAAACCAATGATGGAGGAATATCTGAAAGATTTACCAGTTGATATTCATATTTATGAACCGAATGATGCCATCAAAAGCCACCTTCAAAAAGTAGAACAAACATCTGGGAAAGCTAAATTGACAGATAAAAGAGCAATGCTTTTGTATGCAATGTTTGGATATGAACTGAGTATGGGTGAAAGCGTTAACTTGTTTGTTGCCAATAAATTAGCCTACTTTTTACAACAATTGGGTGAGCCCATGCGTCTGACTTTTCAAAAAGCTTCTTACGGACCATTTTCACCACAAGTAGGGCATGTGCTTTATCAGCTCAACGGAACTTATTTGAAAGGTCTGGAACAATTTGAGGCAAAACCTTTTGAGCCTTTAGTATTGAATTATAAGGCTTACGAAGAGGTGAAAAATTTTGTTGAACAATCTCTCACCGCTCAACAGTTGACACATTTAGAAGCTTTAAAAAATTTAATAAACGGCTTTGAAAGTTTTTTGGCTTTAGAGGTTTTAGCAACAGTTGCTTTCATAAAACATGAAAATAAAATAAGTGATAAAAGCGAGATACTCAAAACTATAGCTGAATGGTCGCCACGTAAAAAACGTGAAATCTCAGAAACACATGTCAATTTAGCTTTAGATAGATTGAATCTTTATGAAAAAACGAATTTGTTCAGTTTAAACTGATTTTACTATATTGTATAAAATGAAAAACGCCCCTACTCTCACAGGGGCGTTTTTCATTCATAACATCAAGCAATCTCCATCAAATAAGCTAAAACCGTCTGACGGGTAGAACCGACCAATTTGGCGGTGGATTCAAAACCCAGTCCTTTTTTTCGATATTCTAAGATGGCAGTTTTATATTCCTCCAATTGTCGGTATCCTTCTTTACTGCGGAGTGTTTTCAATTTCCCTCAATATACTCAATGGCTTTATCCATGACCTCATCTCTTCCCTCTTTTATACCTTTTATGGTCGGTTTTACTTCAATATCAGGCACAATACCTATGCGTTGCGTTTCTCTTCCATCTGGATAATAAACACCTATACCTGTCATTTTCGTTTTTAATTCTCCGGGGAATGTAATAATTGAAACATTGCCATCTGCACCAGCAGTCTGGCTACCTACACACTTAACATTCGGCGCAGTTTGAAATGCCATAACAGTAAATTCAGCCTGACTTTGAGTTGACTCATCTATGAGAAGAGCAACTTTACCCTTGTAGTAACTTGCTTTTTTCTTGCCCAATTTTTGAGGTTTTTCATATTTGAATACACCTGGATATGATAAATCAGGGATTAAAAATTTTACAAATTCTTTGTCTTCTTTGGTCAGATAATCTAAAAGGCTATAAACACTGTTATTGGGATAATTTCTAATGTCGCAAATAATGCCTTTTGTATTTTTTAAAGCTTCCATAATTTCTTTGGCATCTTCTCCCTTCAAAAGCCCCATATTGATATAGCCAATATTATTTTTTAAAATCTCAAATTTAGCCATGTTTTTGGCAGTGTCTCTCTTCGAATTCATCCCCTTATATACATAACGATGTAGGTATTTATCAAAAATTTTCCCATTTCTCTCGTACTTTATTTTTACAGAATCTGTTACGCCATTCAAAAGCACATTTGAGAGACCTCGCCTTATCACCGACTCATTTGAAGCAGCAACATAACGTTTTTTCTGTTCAATTAACTCATAAATTGGCTTATCCTCTACAGAAATAATAACATCCCCTTTTTGAATGTCATCCTTATCACACAATAAAACATTATCTAATTCAGTTACAACAGCTTTGTTGTCAATAATTTTGATATAAAATGGCACGCCTTTATTACCAAAATATTTACTTTTATAAGCGGTTGCAAAGATAGCATGACTATCATTTAATTTACAACAGAGTTCTAACATTGTCAGATGGTACGCAGTGGTATCCTCGGCATCTTTAAATTTCGGAATCATTTCCCTTAATACAGCGTCCCATTTTTGGTCTGTTAAATATTTATAGGGAAAAAAATAATTAACAATATTCCAATACCTTGAAAGCCCCAAAAGCCGAAGTGGAGGAGAAGGAAAAATAGAATCTTTATATACTTTCTCATTTTCGTATAATGTATTTCCTGCATCTTTTCTCTGCACGTAGTAATTATACCCTGTATTTCTATTCTTTTCAACGAAATCCAATAGTTCAATTAAGTTGTCCGAAAACATATTTTTGTCATCCGTCCAGCTTAAATCAAAGTTCAATTTTTGATTATCTGGATTTTTAATACTACATTCCTTGCAAGGTTTTATCTCACCCAAACTTTCAATCCAATTTTTATAGTAATCGCTCAATGCTTGCTTTGATTTAAAGCTTGGCAAATCCGCAATACGGTGCATAAAAACGCTGTCCCAGTCCATATTGCCTTTAGCTACTGAGGGGTGGTAGTATTTCAAAAATCCCCAAATTTTACAGAAGGTCGCAATGTCTTCCGTTTGTTCTTTTGTTGTTTGAGCCAGTAAAAAAGTGTGGAAAAAACTAAGTATGCAGATGGTTAATGTTTTTTTCATTTTTTAAAATTTGGTTATCGGAAAATAATGCATTTTAATAGCATAACGATACAAAAAACACATAATTTCCTGATTGCTAATTTCTTAACAATTTATCACATTCCGCATCTTAAGCTCAGGTGCTTTATATTTTAAAAAAATAAGCCACCCAGTTATTGGAGTGGCTTATTTTTTTTGAAAATTAGGATGATTTTACTGCTTAACATATTTGTAGCGCGCTATCTTCAGTTCTCTATTGGTCTCTTCGAGTATCAAGTTAGCTGTATTCAAATCATTGATGGGTTGGTCAATATTATCCTTATTGCAGTCTGAAACAGTACTCAAATTCCCGGTTTTTAACTGAAAACTGCCCTTGCAAACAGCATCATTCTTCAATGATTTGATAAAATCACCGGTACTTTTAAATTCTAAAATTTCAGTATCAGTGGTTTTTGTCCATGTAGTTTCATCGTGGTTATTCGTTCCGCATTTTTCAGAGGGATTGGTTAATGTGCCAATTTCTGATAATTGCCACTTACCGACTATGAGAGCATTGTAGTCAGCCGGTGCGGCAATGCTATTAAGGCTTGGAACGACGACCACGTCTTCCTTTGAAACGCAACTACAAACAAAGAGCAATAGGCTAAAAGTGAGTAAATTTAATTTTTTCATGATTGGTAATTTTGAAATAATTAAAACAAAAGTTTGGTTAAATACAAATTTAATGAAATTTTAAATAAGTATTTTGAATAAAACCAAAATAAGTATTTTTTGTTTTCACGAAAATTTAAGAGTCAACAATTCAAAAGCCAAAGCGTGAAAACTTATGTTGTCCACTGGTCATGTACAACACCGATCAAATAATACTTATCAAGGTGTTTCTTGAAAACCAAGCGGAGCGAACACCAGTCCATACCATCAAATTTTTTCTCAAAACCTGAGAAGTAGCTTTCTGTGAAGGGACAGTTGGGATAGATTTCTACCAAATTGTTATGGGTTGTACCGCCGCCTATCATGTCGTTAAGGCTTGTTTTTTCAGCATTCAAGAAATCGGCATTGTATACAAATTGCTTAAGATACTCCTGGGCGGTCATCGTAATGTCTTCTTCACCCGCTGAATAAGGTCCCCAGTTAATTTTTTTCTTTTGACCCAGCTGTTTTATAAAATCAGCTGCTTTAAATACTAAGTCATAGGTGGTATCCACGCTGGCGTACGGCGAGAATCTGACGCCCTGAATGGGATGAAATAAAGCAGTAAAGGCTTTATAATCCTTCTTTTTCAGACTCATCAAAACTTCTTTGGATAAAGCTGAGATAAGCGTATCGTCTTTCACTTCAGCAGGTACTTTTAAAGGAATAGCTTGGGTTATTTCAGCTGAATCCTGAATAATTGCTTTGTTTTCTACTTTCTCTTGGGTTGTATTACAAGAAAAAAAGAGGCATATAAAAGAAATAATTAACAGAAAAGAAATGATTGTAGATAGTTTTGTCATTTTCATTATTACAGAATTAAGAATTTTAAATACTTATAATTTAGATGAATGGGCAATGTACGAAATTAATCTTATTTCAAAAAAGAAGCCTCACATGACTAACATGCAAGGCTTCTTTTTTATTAAAAAATGCTTCGAAATTATTGATTCACTACTACTTTAATCACGTTGTCGCGAATACCTTTGCTTGAAATATGCAAGTGATAAACGCCTGAAAACGCAGAAGGTAAATCTATTTTTTCAATTGAATTAGATACTTTTTCAATGTTTCGGCTTTGCATAACTTGTCCGAATTGATTGAAAAGACTCATTTGAACAGGCTTACCCACATAGTTTTCAAGATTCACTTCAATATAATCCGTAGCAGGATTAGGGAAAACGGCTACTTGACCCATTGACTTGAAATTCACCATTTTTAAATCCGATGTCATGCTATTTCCATCATTGAAAACTGTTTTTACGCGGTAAGAATTATCCCCCTCAGTAGGTTGAGCATCGTAGGCAGAATAAAAGCGTAATTCGCTATCATTCTCTACTTTTTCAGCATCAATTGTTTGAAAATCAACGAATTGACCATCTGAATTGAGTTTTTGAATTACGAAATAATCATTTTTATAGCCAGTGTTATTAAACCATTCCAAACGCACTTTTTTATTTTCAAGGACTCCATTAAATGCTAATTGAGCAGCCGATTGAAGATTAGTTGTTGTTGGATTTGTTACGCTAACAGTTCTTGTAATAACGGAATTGCATAAGCCTAGTGTGATGGTATATGTTACTGTATGATTGCCAACAGTCAATAAAGCAGGGTTGAAATTGGTACGAACCACATTATCTACTCTAAAAGTACCGCCAGTTGGATTACCTACAAGGTTTACGGCAGCAGCCGTTTTAGGATATGAACTGGCTAAACCTACGATACTCATTGAACTTGGAGCAACACCTATAACAGTTATCATTCTATTAGCTATGCTTGTGCAGCTACCCATTGTAATAGTAACACTGTATGTTCTCGTAGAATTTGGGGCAACTGTTATAGAAGCCGTTGTTTGACCTGTGCTCCATCTATAACCATAATATAAACCATTGCTACCAGGATTTGCAGTTAAAGTTGTACTTGAACCATTGCAGAGGGATGAAGCACCTGTTATAGAAGCCACTGGTGCTGGACTTACATAAAATGTTCTACTACCAGAGTTGGTACAGCCGTTTGCTCCTGTTATGGTAACGGTGTAAGTTGTAGTGGTGGTCGGTGCTATTGTTCTTTGACCCGTAGTGACACCATCGTTCCAGACAAAAGCAGTACCAGCATAAGCTGAAATGTTTTGAGAAGTACCTGTACACATCGTAGCCAAACCACTTATTGTAACAGAAGGAGGTGTTTTTACGACAGAACTAATGGCGACTCTTGGGCTTTCAATATTATTGATAGTTTGGCTTACGTAATAGGTTGTGAATCCAACAGTCGTTGTAGTAGGCGTGGGTGCTGTTGTGCTACCAACACCGCCTGTGGCTGTGGTGTACCATAAAAGGTCTTGACCAACTGCTGTTAAAGGTTGTGCTGCTTCATTTCTGCAATAATACACGTCAGATACTGAGGGGGTGTTCACTGCGCCTGGGTCGCTGAGATTGATAATCCAAAAATCTGATTCGCCTTTGCTTGCTACAGTTTTATCACCTGAAATATTAGAAGAAGTCCATCCGCAAAGTATATAACTCCCATCGGCTAAAACATCGAGTGATTGAAAAACATCATCACTGCTGCCGCCCAATGTTTTTTGCCATTGCACCGAACCCATATCATTGGTTTTAACAATCCAGAAGTCAGCACTGCCTCTATTAGCTTCTGTTTTATCGCCCGAAACGCCAGAGTAAGAATAACCACCGAGGATATAACCACCGTCTTGCGTTTGTCTAACAGTTTTCATCCATTCTAAACTACTACCGCCAATATCGTTTTGCCATTGCATATTACCAGATGCATCTATTTTTACGAGCCAGTAATCGCCATTTGAACCGCCGTTACTGTTCTCTGTTTTAACACCTGATATATTTGAACGGGAGTAACCGCCGAGAATATAGCCGCCATCCGTTGTTTGTTGTAAACTTTCAATATAATCATCGTCAGAGCCACCGTAAGTTTTTTGCCATTCGAGATTTCCTGCTGCATCAATTTTGATAACCAAAAAATCATATGCACCATAAACCGTTAAATTTTGGGGAGGCGAAAAACCGTAAATATGCCCTCCTAAAATATAACCACCATCAGAGGTCTGTTTTAATTCATTTAAAATATCGTGCTGAGAAGTGCCATGTGCTTTTTGCCATAGCTCATTGCCATTGGCATCAAATTTTATAATCCACATATCATTATAGCCCAATGAAGCTACTGTTTTGTTACCTGAAATACCTGAATCGGAATAACCGCCTGCGATAAAACCCCCGTCAGCAGTTATTTGTATATCATTTAAGTTATCAGTACCAGTGCCACCCATTGTTTTTTGCCATTGGATAACACCGTTGGCGTCTAATTTAATGAGCCAATAATCTTGCTTACCATAGCTGTTTTCCGTTTTGTCGCCTGAAATATTAGAATAAGAATTAGCTCCAATGATGTAGCTACCATCAGCCATTTGTTTCACCGATTCAACCATATCAAAGCTGTTGGCTGAAATGGTATTTTCCCATTGAATAGCGCCTTGAGCGTCTAATTTAACCACCCAAATATCGGTAGTATCTACAGCCGAGCTGAAATTATTTTCCGTTTTATCGCCCGAAGCTTGCGAAACAGTATAGCCAACTGCTATTGAGCCACCATCAGCGGTGCGCTGCACTTCCAAAACATCTTCGTGGAGCGAGCCACCAAGAGATTTTTGCCACAATACTGAGGGGGTAGTTGTTTGAGCTGAAAGATTTGAAAATGTTAAAAAACAGAAGAAAGACATAGAAAGTGAAAGCACTCTCAAAGTACGTGAAGTTGTTCTCATAATTCGTTACTTTAATAAGTTTTGATAAAAATGGTTATTTAAAAATAGGCAGTGGTGATGTTACTTGCACCACTGCACTTTTGTAAGATTTTACATTTCGTTACTGAGGGGGTGTTCTGTGCTTAGAGAATAACTCAGAATATGGGGGGAAATTAATAGGGGGTTTGTATCTAAGTTTTCTGAGATTTTTGAATACACTTTCAATTGGTTTTTATTGATGAATTAATTTGCTACAAATCTAATCCAATTGAAATGCTCCTCGCTGAGAGGATTAATAAGAGATGTGAATGGCTTAATAAGCGATGGAGTTAATCTTAAAAATGATTTATTAAATATACTTTATTTTAAAATAATTTCCCGATTGAAGTATTTGAAGCACAGAGGTGTAGGCATAAAAAATTGATAATCAATATTTTATAGTTTTAATTGGGTATTATTTGAATTAAATTTATTTGAAATGCCTACTGCTTTATGCTTGGGTTTCAAGTAGTTTTAATACAAAATCCTTTTTGCGCTGTGAAATAGGAATCAATTGATTGGTATCGAGCACAAGGTAGCCCCCTTCTTTTTTTTCATACATTTTTATCCGTTCAGTATTAACTAAATACGAGTGGTGAGTGCGGATAAAACCGAGTGGCTCTAAAAGCATTTCGTATTCTTTGAGGTTTTTAGAAATGAGGATAGGTTCGCCCTTGTCAATGTGGAATTTGGTATAAGTCCCCTCGGCTTCGCAATACAGAATATCATCCACTTTGATAAAATAAGTGGAGTTGCTATCTTTTAAAACGATTTTTTTATCCGTTTCTTTCTTGAAAGAGAGTTGTTGCATGAGAATATGAAGCTGCATTTGCAAATCACCGTTTTTGATATTTTGAGCTGCGCGCTGCATACTTTTTTGCAATAAATCGGGGTCAATAGGTTTTAATAGATAATCTAAAGCACTGAATTGAAATGCTTTTATAGCGTATTTGTCGTGTGCAGTAGTAAAAATGAGCTGGAACTGAGGGGTCTGTATTTGGTTCAGAATATCGAACCCTGTACCGTCGTCCAATTCCACATCCAGAAAGAGGACATCGGGTTGAAAACTTTTAATTTTTTCAACCCCCGTTTTCACGCTCACGGCTGTTTCTAAAGCAGTGACATCCGTACAGAATGCTTCTATTAAAAGCACAAGGGCGTTTAATACATCAGGCTCATTATCAACGATTAGTACTTTCATTTTCAAATATTTGAGGTAAATAAATTTTTACTTGTACACCTTTTCCACCGTCTTGATTATCAATAGAAAAACGTGCCTTAGTTTTAAGTTTTATATTTAAAAGATAAATTCTGTCTTTTATAATTTGGCTGGCTCGCGAAATGTGTTCGTTGGTTATTTTGGGCGAAGTATTCAGCCCTTTGCCATTGTCACTGATTTCAATTAAAACCTCTTTTTCCGCTTTTTTAAAAAGAATTTCAACGTGTCCTTCTTCTTCCAAACCTGCAAAACCGTGTTCAATGGAGTTTTCAACAAAGGGCTGTAAAATCATGGAAGGTATCAATAATTCGTCAATTTCTACATCGTTTTCCGCCTTTATCTCATAACTAAATTTTTTAGGAAACCGTATTTTTTGAATCTCCAAATACTCATTCAAAAACTCCATTTCCTGCTCAATCGTCACATATTCTTTATAGCTACTTTCAAGTGTTTCGCGCATGATGTGCGAGAATTTGGAGATATTGGAAGCCAATGATTTACCATCATTTTCACGCAAAGCGAAGGATTGAAGCGAGGTTAGCGCATTGAAAAAGAAATGTGGATTCATGCGCGCCCGATTGAGGCGTTGCTCGGTTTCCATAATGATTTGATTGTGTTTGAGTTTTTGTTGGCGTAGGTAAAAAATGAAAATAACGATGCCCAACAAAGCCGCCAAAGCCAAAAGCAAGTAAATCCGCTTCTCTTGCGCGAGCTCTTTGATGGTTTTTTCATTTTTGGCTTGGTTGTATTTTTTTTCGAGTTCGTTGATGGATTTTGATTTTTCAATATTGAAGAGTGTATCGTTGATTGAATTGATGGCTTCACATGCAGCAGTAGCTTCTTTCCAATTACCTGACCTTGAAGCTACCTCAAATAATAAACTCAAAGCATTGGCGATAGCAACGGGGTCATTACTCTTTTTGGCATAATAAATTGAAGAATCGGCATATCTTTTAGCAGCCGGGTAGTTTTTTAAATCCAAATATTTTTCACCTTTATCACCATATGCAATGTATAAATCTCTATCATGGATATCTGGAATACAATATTTCAATACACTGTCATTATAAATAAACGCTTGCGTGTAATTTTTGTTTTCAAATTCAACACTTTCAAGTTTAGAAAAAGCTTGAATCAACACTTTTCGATTATTAAATTGAAGACCCAATAGTTTTGCTTCTTTTGTAAAAATCAAGGTAGAATCTAATAAGTTTTTATTTTTTGAATCTTGATAGTAATAATAGTATCGAGCAGCAGCTTGATTGAGCAATTGGGCTTTTTCTACTGAGGGGGGGAGCCTTTGCATTAAAGCTACACTTTGCCGAGCGTAGTTAATACCTTTATCCGATTGCTTCATTCTATTGAAAATTTGGGCAATTTTCATTAAAATGAAGGCTTTTTTAGAGTCATCATTTAATTCTTCGGCTATGTTTAAAGCTCTATAACTATTATTCAGCGATTCATTGTAATTCGATTTCAAATAAAATAAATCAGCCCAAAGGGCATAATTTCTAAAGTACAATTTTTCATTACATCCATTCTTTTTGAGTTGAGCCGTTGCAAGATTTAAGTAATTTTCGAGAGTATCTATTTTTATGAAATTATAAGCATACTCGGCTAAAAATTCGTAAGCCTTAACCTTACAAGCATCGCCCGATTTTAAAAGATATTGATAAAGCCTTTGTAATTCATTTGAATCACGGGATTCTGAATTATAAAATACTTTTATCTCTTTTTCAATTGCAGTAAATTGAGCACAATCACAATCTTTTGATTGCCCAAAGGCATTAAAAAAGCCTAAACATAAAAATGATAAACAAATAAACAGTACTCTCAATCGCTTCATTGGTTATCGTTTTGAAACATAATCGGTAAAAATATTTTAACCAAAACACCGCTTCCATCAGTTTGATTATCAATAGAGAAGCGGGCTTTGGTTTTGAGTTTTATGTTCAAAAGGTAAATTCTGTCTTTAATAATCTGGCTGGCGCGTGAAATATGCTCATTGGGTATTTTTTGAGCAGTACTCAAGCCCTTGCCGTTATCGCTTATTTCAATTAAAATTTCAGTTTTATCTTTTTTAAAAAATACATCGACATGGCCATCGTGCTCCAAACCTGCGAAGCCGTGCTCAATTGAATTTTCTACAAAAGGCTGAAGAATCATGGAAGGTATCAATAATTCATCAATTTCTACATCGTTTTCCGCCTTTATTTCGTAGCTGAATTTTTTAGGAAATCGAATTTTCTGAATCTCCAAATACTCATTCAAAAACTCGATTTCCTGCTCAATTGTCACGTACTCTTTATAGCTGCTTTCAAGCGTTTCGCGCATAATGTGCGAAAATTTAGATATATTTGAAGCCAATGATTTACCGTCATTTTCACGCAAAGCGAAAGATTGCAGCGAGGTCAAGGCATTGAAAAAGAAGTGTGGATTCATGCGGGCACGGTTGAGCCGTTGCTCCGTTTCCATGATTATTTGATTGTGTTTGAGTTTTTGTTGCCTCAAGTAAAAAATGAAAATAACTATGCCCAACAAGGCTGCCAAAGCTAAAAGCAAGTAAATGCGCTTTTCTTGCGCGAGTTCTTTAATAGTTTTTTCATTTTTTGCTTGATTGTATTTCTTTTCAAGTTCATTGACGGCTTTAGTTCTATCAATATTTTGGACGCTGTCCATGATGATTTTAACTTCTCGGAGTGAGTAATAAGCATCTTTCCAATCATCAGAATAAGCGGCTATCTCTGATTTTGTTAAAAAAGCATTGGCTATTGAGAGCGGAACGCCTGTTTTTTGGGCGTAAAACAAGCATGAATCGGCATTTTGAGCGGCTAAAGTCTTATTATTTAATTTCCAATAAATGTCTGCTTTGTCACCGAATCCTACAAATAAGCTTGAAAAATCAACATTATGATCGCAATATATCAAACTACTATCAATATATCGAATCGCCAATTCGTCATTGTCCAGACTCGTTTCAACGGTCTGTAAATGGCGATAAGCTTTAATCAAGGTAGCTTTGTGGTTAAATTGTTGGGCTAAATTTTTAGATTCGTTAGTAAAAAGCCTAATTGTATCTAAGTATTTATCTGTCTTCGTAAGTTTTTTGACTATTTCTCCTGCCTCTTTATCGGTGTGCGATTTTCTCGTTTCTACATATAAATTATTGAATTTTATTTGCCGATAAGAATTATAATTTTGAGCTAAAACTTCTAATAGAATTGCTTTTTTTACTGAGGGGGGAGACTTTTGAATTAGTAACAAAGCCCTTCGACTGTAATCAAGGACTTTTTCATACTGTTGCATCCGATTAAAAATGCGAGAAATGGCTGCCAAGGTCTCCGCTTGTTTTTCAATATCCTTCTCGTTTTCAGCAATATTGAGAGCTTTGTAGCCATAATTTATGGCTTCATTATATTCCTGTTTTTGATAAAATAATTTCAACTTCAAGCTATAATTATCATAAAATACGGCTTCGTTACAGGTGTTTTTATTTAAAAGTGTGAAAGCTTGTTTTATATATTTATCCGCTGAATCAACGAGCCTTTTATTAAAAAACACTTCCGCTAAAAATTCATAACCTCGAACTTTGCATATTTCATTAGTGGAATTAGTGAGGGGCGAGGAGAGTTTATTTATTTTACTGCTGTCAATAGATTCGGAGTAAATAAAGGTTTTAAGGTCTTTTTCGAGGGTATTAAATTGTGGACAGTCACAAACGTTTTGACCCCTCAGTATTTCGGCTTGAAATAGGGAGAAAATAAAAAATAATAGGCTGCTATATTGATTTGTGAATTTCATTAAAGGTTAATCGCTTGGTTTCACGTAAAATTAAATAAAAAACAAATGCCCCAGCCAAAAAAATTGGCCAGGGTACTAAATTGTTTTATGTCATGCAGTACTATTTTTTCATGGTTTGAAGCTATATGAATAGTTGATTGTTTTAGCTTTTAGCCCAACTACTTATTAGAGTTGTGAGTGCTGAAATATGAATGGTTTTAGGGATACTTGAATTTGTATTTTAAAATTAAAAATATGGAAATAATCAATACACTTACTTCAAAATTAGTACCTATTGTTCTTTGTTTTATGCGTTATTAACAAGTGAATAATAAAGGTTGACAACTGTGGTTAATGGCTTAACAAGTGCTTTTTAGGGTTGTTTTTTACATTTAAATAATACAAATATTAAATACGAACAAGTGATTTTGTAAACCAAATCAATAAACTCTTGCAACTTTGACCCGCCCTTTTTGTTTTTATCTAAAATAGTTTTGAGGTTGAATACATTATTATACCTTTATTTCTAAAACAAAACGATGCTTGCCAAATGGCTTAGGCATTTCATGAAAATAACATACTTTGAGCTTTAAAATATACATCGTACAGATTCGTCCTTTATTAAAAAAGGGCTTTTCTTTCAAATATGAGTTAGCTCTAAAACAAAATAACCAACAGATTTTATGAAAATAGGCATAGTTTGTTATCCTACCTTTGGTGGTAGTGGTGTAGTGGCAACAGAACTCGGAATGGGGCTGGCTCGAAAAGGGCATCAAGTGCATTTTATTACTTATCGTCAGCCTGTTCGATTGTCATCGCAGCATTTTCAAGAAAATATTTATTATCATGAAGTCTCGGGTGTGGATTATCCCTTGTTTGAGTATCCGCCTTATGATACCGCTTTGGCAAGTAAAATGGTGGACGTAGTAAAATACGAAAACCTGGATTTATTGCACGTTCATTATGCCATTCCACACGCGATGGTGGCATATATTGCTAAAAAAATCCTTCTTACTGAGGGGAGGTACGTGCCGGTGGTGACTACTTTGCACGGTACGGATATTACACTCGTCGGGTCAAACCGTACATTTGCGCCCGTTGTGGAGTTTTCAATCAATAAATCGGATGGTGTCACGGCTGTGTCAACCAGTTTGAAAAATGACACAATGTCTCTTTTCAATATCACAAACGATATAAAAGTGATTTACAATTTTATTGATTTCAATCGTTTTAAAAAAATCAATAAAGATCATTTTAAAAAGATAATTGCCCCAAATGGTGAAAAAATCCTCGTTCATACCTCCAATTTCAGAAAAGTAAAAAGGGTAGAGGATGTTATTTTTACCTTTAAAAAAGTCTATGAAAAAATTCCTTGCAAACTTTTACTCATCGGCGATGGACCCGAAAGACAATACATGGAAGAACTTTGTCGCCAAATAGGATTGTGCGATGAAATCAGGTTTTTAGGCAAGCAAGATGCCGTGGAGGAACTTTTGGCGATTGCCGATTTGTTCATCATCCCGTCCGGTAACGAAAGTTTTGGCCTCTCGGCTTTGGAGGCAATGGCTTGCGAAGTGCCTGTTATTTCATCCAACGTAGGTGGTTTACCAGAGGTGAATATTCACGGTGAAACGGGCTTTTTATGCGATGTGGGCGATGTGGATTCAATGGCAAAATATGCCATTATGCTATTGAGTGATGAAGAATTACTTGAAAAATTCCGTAAAAACGCACTCGCACAGGCTCAAAGGTTCGATATAGACAATATTTTGCCGCATTACGAAGCCTATTATCAAGAAGTATTGGATAGGGCTGTTTTTAAAAAGGCTGAATAATCGTTTCAAAAAAAATAGCTGCCTGATGGATAAGGGTTGATTAGTTCTAAAATTAGCATTTATGTACGAGTCCGCTGGACTCGCTGATATTGGTTGTTTGGATATTCCTACAAATCTGTGAGTCCTCTGGACTCAATGCTAAACCAAATATTGAGCAGATTTGTAGAAATATTATCTTCTCTGCTTTCAACGAATCCAGCGGACTCGTACATTTTAGAATTTCTGTTAAGGATACCCCCTCAGTATTCCAATGCTTGGAACTCATTTTTTCATTAATTTCAAAGCATCAGCCTTACAAGCCGCTATTCTTTCGGGTTCATAGCCATTATCCACAGCTTTTTGAAGCCATTCTAAGGCATCTTTGGGCATATTGTACTGAACCAGTAAGCAACCTAATTTCAGATAAGTATCTCCATGATAACGGCTATTTTCATTTAAAACACCTAAAATATCCTGCTCAGTCTCTTGTTTTTTACCTAAAATAATCTTGGCAACTGCCCGCGTTAAATGCGTTTTTTCGTCTTTAGGCGTTCGGGCGATTGACTTGTTACAGTCATCAATGGCTTCGTCGTATTTTTTCAAAGCAATTTTACATTCAGCGCGTCGAACATACTCATCAAACTCTTTTGGAAATAGTTTTTCATATTTATCCAGTTCAATTAATGCAGCGTTGTATTGTTTTAAATCAAATAAAAGTGTCGCTTTATGGCTGAGCGCGTTGATATTTTTAGGATCAAGTTGAAATGCTTTATCGAAGTCAATAATTGCTAATTGGGATTCTCCCGATTCATATTTCCGCATCAAACCGCGTTGGTAGTAAATATCAGCATCATTTGGGGTGATTTTTAATGCTTCTTCAAAGTCTTTTGTGGCACCGTCAAATTGCTGCAAGTCTTTTTTCGCCATAGCTCGATAAGCAAAAGCATCGGCATTTTTAGGATTGAACCTCAGCGAACGGTCGAAATCTGCGATGGCTTCCTTCGATTTTCCAAGCATAAAATAGGCAAAACCCCGTTCAAAATAAGCTACGGGGTCTTTTTGTTTCGTTTTTAAATAAACATCAAAATCCTCAATGGCGTAGTTAAAATTACGTCTTTCGTCCTCCTTATCTTTTTGTCGTTTACCCCGCTCCAAATAGGCTTCCGTATAATTTCCATTTATTTCAACCAAAGAATCCAATATCAGAATAGCTTGCTCGGCATCTTTTTCTTTTAAAGCGTGCTGGAACATGGCTTTTTCATCAGATGCAACTTCAATTGAGGGAGTAGTTTCAATTTTATCTTTTTGTTCTTCGGCTTGTTTCCAACCCACGGCAATAGCTTCCAATCTGGAGCGTTTAGGCGGGTGCGTATTGGAGGCACTTTCCTTTGAAAAAGTATTGATACCCGCTTGCGCTTCCTCGATATTAGCGCCCAAATTATACAAAACGCCTCCCGCAAATCTATCCGCTTCGAGCTCAAAACGCTTACGTACTGAGGGGTCCGTTTCTTCCAAATCGTGATTGCTCAAATGATGCCCAATTTCATGCGCGAGCACGCAGTAAGCCGCCCATTTAGTTTGAGCATCTTTTTTAAAATTTTCTAAAAACGTGGTGCTGTACAAAATATAGCGTTGTTTGCCCTGCGTAGTTGCCAAAGCATTGGAGCAATCGGCGGATTTTATAATGAAATTTTGAGGTAAAACGTTGGCTTTCATCACATTTTCAACAATTTCAATTGCTTCTTTTGATGCGGAATAGGTATAAAGCTCCCCCTCAGTATCTGCCGACGCAAAGTTGCAGGAATGCTTAATTATCATTGATTCTTGACTGAAAAGCCAGAGTGGGATAAAGAATATTGGGAGAATGGTGTGCTTTTTCATTGGGTGTAGTTTTATTTTATTGTACTGATGAATTCTACAAAATTAACACTTGCTGCTACAATATAGTGGTACAACATTCAATAAAAACCTTTAAATTTGTAATAAATATTTAAACATGGGTATGCTAACAAATGCTCAAATTGAGCTTTTAGAGTTTTTTAAACAAGATTTATCTTCTGATGAAATGCTTGAATTACGCCGTCTTTTGGTAGCTTTCAAAGCTGAACGTGTATCCAATATCCTTAACGACCTTTGGGACGAAAAAGGTTGGACAGAAGATACTATGCAAACATGGTTAAAAGAACATAACAGAACACCCTATAAATCTCAAAACGATTATTTATCTAAATTAAACAAATGAAGATAGTCGTTGATACTAATGTTTTACTGCCAAGTTTGTCTCCTCGTTCTAATATGCACTGGCTTTTCAGTGAAATACTCAATGAATAACTTACCTTATGCGTGACAACAGATATTATAAATGAATATGAAGAGGTTTTTGAAAGGAAATTAGGGTCAAAAGCATCTATAGCTGTAATGGATTTAATTCTGACACTTCCAAACTTACTTTTTATCAATAAATTCTATTTTTGGCAAGCCATAGAGCTCGATCCTGATGATAATAAATACATTGATTGCGCTGTTGCTGCTTCTGCTCGGTGTCTGATTTCAGATGATACTCATTTCAATATTTTGCGTAAAAAACCACTGTTTGAAGTAGAAATATTTACTTTTAAAGAGTTTGAAAATTTTTATCGTAAAACTTAAAGCTCATATTAAGCTATTTTTTCAATATAATTAATACTCGCCAAAGTAATCCGATTCAATTCTCTTTGCAACTCTTCTGATGATAAAAGATTTAAATCACGTTGCCTTTGCCACTCATTGTATTGGCTCTGAATGAGTAAAACATCATTTTTACCTGTTTTCACATGAGCTTTTAAATGCTCAAAAAGGTCATTCATTTTATCATCAGCTAAAAGCATTTCGTAGGCTTGCTCTTGGGAAGTAATGCCTTTGCGCTGAGCATATTCCGCTTTTTTATTCACCAATTCAAGTAAAATCTTTTCATTGGGCTTGAAAAAAGGCATTTTACGAAAGTATAAAATGCTAAAAGCGATAATCAATATTGCTTGAAAAGGCAGGAGCCAAATATAAGATTGCTTTAAATAATCTTCAATACTCATATTGATGGTTGCCAACGGAATAGCCAATTGCGTCCCCAAAACGAAAAGTAAATAGGCTAAACTGGCAATATACACAAACTGAAATGCCATTTTTAAAACCACTTTTGAGGGATTTTTATTCATTAAAACGCCTATCAAAAGCACGACTAACGCAGGTAATAAATTGATAAAAGCCCACAACCATGTAGAACTTACAATGCCTTCTAATTTACCTGTCAAGGTTTGAATTAAAACAAAAAGAGTGATAATTGCAGTAAAACTAATCCAAAGCCAAAGGAGTCTTTTACGGGTATCCGCAAGTAAAATGAGCATTTTTCAATTGATTTTAGGTTATTTATCAGTTTTTTACTAAGGGGTTTAGAAGCCGAAACCCTGAGAAATGCCTGATTTCATCAAATGTGTGCGAGCATCATACACAGGCGTTGGGCATCTTTGAACGGGTTTCCTATTGGATTCAGGTACTTCAAATTCATAAACCAAAGTCGTCACATCATACCCCCCTTCAGTATATGGCATATCTGCAATGCCTTTTGGCAATTTATTAAAACCTTGGCTTAGCCACGCGACTGCTTCACTTTTTGAAACACGCTGCGGCGAGCTATTGAAAGGCTGATTGGTCACCACAAATACAAATAAACGGAAGTAGCCTTTCTGAGGCATCACAAACGAGGTAATATAATCCATCACCCCCTGGAATCGTTCCCGCTTGGGGTATTCGAGCCAACGAGTATTGTCATTTCGGATAGTACCGTCCGAGGCATTATATTGCTCTACTTGAGACACTAAAGCAAAACCATTCGGGACTGAAAGGTAACTAATTTGCGTATAACCTTTGCTGTTTAAGGCATAGCGAATTTTGCGTTCTACATCACCCAATTTTGTCAATCCTGAAAAAGTTGTTTCGGGTATTTCAAAACGGGTATTGCAAGAGGGTGGGGGCCAAGGGAAACCGGGCATACCCAAAGAGTTCATTTTAGAATCTGTATCGAAAGGGAGACTTTTTACTTCTAAAGAACGGTCTGAAACCTCAAAACCTGTATAAATCATATTTTGCCTTTCCAATTTAGCAATATTATACGAAGAGGGCATTCGTTGAAGAAAGGCATTTACAGGCAGTTTGGAGTAGCCTTTTTTTGAAAAAATGTAACCTACGAAGTAATCTGCTTCCAGTTCTTCTACTTTTCGACGGGCTTCGGTGAGGGTATGTTCGTTGAGATGGTGCCCTATTTCATGCGATAAAGCGCCAAATACATCTATTTCAGTTGCTTTTTGAATGAAATCAAGACTGTACAATAAATAACGTTTATTGCCATCAATTACTGCGGAGACGTTTTCAACATTGGTTTGTATGATTTCAAAATTTTGCTCCGAACCGCTGGCTAATAGGATTTCTTTTATCCAAGTTTCTACCTGAGCATTGCCTTCAAATTTATACAATTCGCTATCCATGACACCACCCGTGAAAATACACCGATTTTTTAAGTTGATTTTTATCTCAACTTGCGCATATAGCGTTTGTGATAAAATGAAAGGAATGAGGTAAATGATGGTTTTTATTTTCATAAGGTGCTTGTTTTAAAATTCAATATTTTACGTAAAAATAATAGAATTTTTCAACAAATACAGGCGTTTTACTGAAGGGTGTTTTGAATTGTTGTATTGTTAAATTGTTGTATTGTTAAATTTTTAAATCACCATTTATTTCGCACAATAATACAACAATTTAACAATACAAAGTTATTTATCCGAAATCAAGATGTTTCCGCCGCCCTTTCCCGTAACTATTACTTTTGCATTTTGAGAAAGAGATAGGTCTTTCATGGCTTTAATTTGCTCATATTGCAGCATTTTATCGCTCAATCCAGTGGACAATATGCGTTGATAGTCAGCAATACCTTGTGCCTCTACGCGCTTGCGTTCTGCCTCTTGTTTCTCTTTTTGAAGGACAAATTGCATCTTTTGAGCATCCTGTTCAGCATTGATTTTGGACTCGATGGACTCTTTTACTGAGGGGGGTAAGGCGATATTACGGATGAGTAATTGCTCTAAAGTTAATCCCCTGAGTTTGAAAACGGACTCGATATCTTTATTGATTTTTTGCTGAAATTCCTCTCTTTTTACGGAATATAAATCAACTGCGGCATAATAAACGGCATTATCACGGATTTTGGTACGTGTGACAGGACGCACGATAACGTCTTGATAATCAGGTCCAATTTCGCGAATAATATTTGGCGCTTCTGCTTTATTGACGTGATAAAGCACCGTCAAATCCACAATTAACTCCAAACCATCACTCGACAGTACTCGAATGGCATCATCACCTGATTTTTGACCTTCATCATGAACGCCTGACATGGTATAATTTAGAGTGCGAATATCCACGTGTGTAACATCTATAAGCGGATTCACGATATTTAAGCCACTCTCTAAAACCCGGTCTTGAACTTGACCGAATAGCTTTTGGACGCCTACAGAGCCTGCATCTATTTGCTTGATACTGGCTAAAAATATTCCTAAAATTGCCACTGCGATAGCACCCATGCGTAGGGGGCGTTGAATTTTAGCAGCCGGATAATTAGGGTTACTCGGTAAAATATAAGTGATACCGAATACAATGAGACCTGTGATAAAAAGAAACATGATTATTGATTATTTTTAATTTTAAAAAATTGCTACCCTCTAATTTTAAAGAAAATTAAAGTTGTATAAAGTTAACATTTTAATGGAATCTTTAATCATGAAGGCGACAAAATAGACGACTAATCGCGTGAGAGGATACACTAATGACAGGAATTAAACGACGATTCAAGTAGCGGGGGACCACACGAACGCAAAGAATTTTTAGTTTTTTTATAGGTATTTGTGTTGCGCGGGAACGTAGGTGTTAATTTATTTGTTGTTTTTTTATAGTA
>JANPHO010000490.1:0-8839 GCA_031424515.1 Saprospiraceae bacterium | reverse complement strand
GTGCGGGTTCAAGTCCCGCCCGGGGTACAAGTCCACTAAAAAAGTGTTGTCAGATTCAGTTCTGCGACACTTTTTTTATTTTAATCAATTCCGATTTTCTCCTCATCATTGGACTTATAAAATTGCAGAGCACCTTGCAAGTGATTATAGATATTCTTTCTCAATATCCTCGGAGATAAGACATGAATGGCCTTTCCATAACCTAAAATAACCCTTTCTAATTCATAATTCAGTATCACACTTATTTCAAAAATATATCCTTCGTTTTTTTGCTCTATAATAGTTTGCGAAAAATGCAGGGGCTTCGTGATGACGTACGGCGCATTTTTTCTGTCCATCCAAAAGCGCACTTTTGCTGGTTTTTGATTCAAACTACGCGTAACGCCAATCATATCTTTAAAATAAGTCTCATTAATGTGTTCTGATTGAATAAAAAGTTGAGTTTCCACCTTTTTTACCGCTTGAATCCTATCCAAAGCCAAAATTTGAGGCTCAATTCCCTTATCCCTTAAACCCAAAATAAACCACCTATTTCTATATTCCTTTAACAAATGTGGATGAAAATGAAAAGTTTGTGCACCTCTCGCTTTAAAAGATTGGTAAGTAATATCTATCACATGTTTTGAAGCTATTGCATTGTACAACACATCCAGCCAATCTAAACCTTTTAAGTTTTCATTTTTTTCAAAATCAATAATTGACGTCTTTTGGTTTTTTGAAACGTGGATTTTATCCTGCAATTTATTCACCACACTTGTCAAATCTTGAAAATGTGAAAATCCCTTGAATTGTTTTAAAATTTCTACCACTTCACCCATCATTGCAAGGTCTTGACTGGTCATCGGTATTTTTGTGATGGAATAAGTAGGGTCTTCGTAGGTATAATATTTTTTCTCCAAAACAATAATCGGCGCATTATAACCCAACTTTTCAGAACGCATATTTTGAATATCCGTTTGAATAGTCCGCATACTCACTCCTCTATCGCTTCCTTCGTATTCATAAAGCGCATCTGAGCAAGCATCCATGAGGTCTTGCAACGTCCACCGCCTTTGTCGGCGTTGAAGGCAGGAGTCTATTGTTTTATAACGAATTAAGGCATTACGGTTTATTGGCATCTTTGAAAATCTAAAATTTGTCATAAAATCGGTTCCATACTGAGGGGTACTGCACCTTATTTTTAAAGTTTTTACAAAAATAATAAAATTAAATTAACTACGCAGTTAGGCTGCGTAGTAAGGCATTCATATTTGTTTTATAATTAAAAATTAATAAAAATGCTTTTAACAATTTCGACAACCCACTTCCCTGCTGCTGACCTCGGTTGGCTATTGCACAAGCATCCCGATAAGGTTCAATCCTTTGATATTGCTGGTGGGCAGGCTCATGTTTTTTACCCCGTTGCTCAAGACGACATCTACACAGCCGCGCTCGTTGTGGACGTTGACCCCGTGGATATTGTACGCACCATGAATATTCCGCAAGACCGTGGTATACTCACTCAATATGTGAATGACCGACCTTACACTGCGTCTTCTTTTTTAACTACAGCTATTTCAAAAGTATATTCTTCGGCTTTAAATGGCATTTGCCACCCTCGTCCCGAATTGGTTGAAATCAAGATGCCTTTTGAAGTTAAAATATCCGTTATTAAAATGGGGGCTCATGGCGAAGACAAATTGAAGCGATTATTTGAGCCATTGGGATATTCCGTAGATGCTATTCGACACGGCTTGGATGAGAAATTTCCCGATTGGGGTGAAAGCCCTTATTACACCGTCACACTTTCTAATACGTTGACTATCAAGGACTTATTATCTCACCTTTACGTTCTTTTACCCGTTTTTGACAACGAAAAGCACTATTATATTTCAAAACAGGAAATCGAAAAACTCATTTCAAAAGGTGGCGAATGGTTAGTGACTCACCCTCAAAAAGAGTTTATTATCAAACGTTATCTCCGCAATATCAATACGTTAACGAAAACGGCTATTTCTCATTTTGAGGATTTAGACCTTGAAAATAGCATTACGAATGATTCCGATGAAGAAGTCATTTTAATAGAAAATACCATTTCAGAAAAAAAAGCCAATCTACACCAATTGCGGTTGGATGCAGCATTATTAGAATTGAAAAAAAATGGGTCTAAAACCGTGGTGGACATGGGTTGTGGTGAAGGAAAACTCTTGAAAATGATGATAAAAGAGGCTCAATTTGATAAAATTCTCGGCGTGGATGTTTCCATGCGAGAATTACAAAAAGCCAAATCTCGGTTGAAATTGGATGAAATTTCACAAAAAATGCGTGACCTTTTAGAGTTGATTCAAGGTTCGATCACTTATCGAGATAAGCGCATTGAAAATTATGACGCGCTGGTGATGGTTGAAGTTATTGAACACCTTGAACTTGAAAGAATTCCCTCAATGGAGCGTGTCGTTTTTGAATGTGCAAATCCTCAAATGGTTATCATTACAACGCCCAATGCAGAATATAACGCTCTCTATAATCTTGAAGAAGACTCAATGCGACATAATGACCACCGTTTTGAATGGACACGCCATGAGTTCAAAACATGGGGCGAATCGGTTGCTGAAAAGTACAATTATGCCGTAGAATTCACCAATATTGGCGGTTTAGATGAAAAATTAGGTTCGCCCAGCCAAATGGCTGTTTTTAAAAACTTAAAGCAAATTTAAATAAAACAATAAAATGGAATTGAAAATACCAGAGCTTTCATTGATACTGATGATGGGAGCAAGCAGTTCAGGCAAGACAAGTTTTGCTAAAAAGCATTTTAAAAGTACTGAAATTATTTCTTCAGACTACTGCCGTGCATTGGTTTCTGATGATGAAAATAACATGGAATCCACCGCAGATGCCTTTGAATTATTACATTTTATGGTTTCAAAACGTCTTAAAAGAGGACTTTTAACGGTGGTGGACGCCACAAATGTGCAGCATGAAAGCCGAAAATCATTGATTGATTTGGCTAAAAAATACCACGTTGTACCCGTCATTATCGGGCTGAATATGCGTGAAAAAGACTTAAAAGAACGCCATGCAATGCGTACTGATCGCGTTTTTAATGAGCGTGTAATCAGTAACCAAACAGCTGATTTTAGAAGTTCTTTAAAACACTTGAGAAAAGAAGGATTTCGATATACCTATATTTTAAATCCTTCAGAAATTGACGCGGCTGTAATCCGTCGGGAGCTTGTTTTTAATAATAAAAAAGAATTAAAAGGTTCTTTTGATATTATTGGCGATGTGCATGGCTGTTTTGATGAATTAATGGCACTTTTAGCGCAATTAAACTATAAAATTGAGCAAAATACTGAGGTTTTTAACCCCGATAACTCGGTGGGGGGCTACTCAATTGAAAATCCTGAAAATCGAACAGCTATTTTCATTGGAGATTTAGTGGATAGAGGACCCAAATCACCCGAAGTTTTAGAATTAGTGATGCAAATGGTTAAAGAAAATAAAGCTATTTGCGTCCCTGGCAATCACGATGATAAATTAAAACGCTGGTTGGAAGGTCGCGCAGTGCAGCTGCAACATGGCTTAGAAGAAACAGTGGAGCAATTACTCCTTAAAACGCCTGAATTTAGAGAGGAATGTCGCCAATTTATTGATAAACTCATCAGTCATTACGTCTTGGACGGTGGAAAATTGGTTGTCGCACACGCAGGGTTGAGAGAAGATATGCAAGGACGTGCATCGGCTGCCGTCAGGTCATTCTGCTTATATGGTGAAACGACTGGAGAAATTGATGAATTTGGCTTGCCTGTTCGACATAATTGGGCGGCTGAATACAAGGGAAAAGCGATGGTTATTTATGGTCATACGCCCGTCCCGCAAGCCGAATGGTTGAACAATACCATGGATATTGATACTGGCTGCGTGTTTGGGGGTAAACTTACCGCCCTGCGTTATCCCGAAAGAGAGGTCGTTTCAGTTGAGGCAAAAGCAGTTTATGCGATTCCTCTAAAACCGTTTTTAATCCCTATTGAAAATATTGAAATCACCGCACCCCTCAGTATTGAAACGGATTCAAAGAGTTTGCAACAGGTAAACGATGATTTATTGGATATTTCGGATGTTTTAGGTAAAAATATTATTGAAACGCGCTTGATGAAAAACATCATCATTAGAGAAGAAAATGCAGTTTCAGCCTTAGAAGTAATGTCTCGTTTTGCCATCAATCCAAAATGGTTGATTTACCTGCCCCCTACAATGTCGCCAAGTGAAACCAGCCAATTACCCGATTATTTGGAACACCCAAAAGAGGCTTTTGAGTATTTTTAAAAATGGCGTAACACAAGTTATTTGCGAAGAAAAACACATGGGTTCACGAGCAGTGGTGATTGTTTGTAAAGATAAAAATGTGGCCATCAAAAGATTTAGAACAGTAAAACCATCCCTTGGAACGGTTTATACCCGAACTGGTCGGGCGTTTTTTAACGATGAAAACCTCGAAAACCAGTTTTTAGATATTCTCAGAAACGCCTTGGAAGAATCTGCTTTTTGGACAAAATTCAATACCGATTGGGTTGCTCTTGACTGTGAATTAATGCCTTGGTCGGCAAAAGCACTTGGATTAATCCAAAATCAATATGCTGCTACGGGTGCATCCGCAAAACACGCTCTTTCAGCCGTTTTGAATGAAATCCAGACTTCGAAAAAGCGTAATTTGGATACTTCTGTGCTTGAAAATATTTTTCAAAAAAGAAGTGACGCCACGGGGAAATTCATCAAAAGCTATCAAAATTACTGCGTGGATGCCAATGGCGTTGATGATTTAGTTTTAGCACCGTTTCATATCCTCGCTACTGAGGGGGTAACTCATGCAGATAAAAATCATGTTTGGCACATGGAAAATATTGCGGAATTCTGCAGAGCCGATAAAAAGCACCTTTTAGCTACGCCGTTTCGAGTAGTCAATTTGATGGATGATAACGAAAAAAATGAGACAATTAATTGGTGGTTATCCTTGACAGAATCGGGCGGTGAGGGCATGGTAATTAAGCCTTTAGATTTTATTCAAAGAAAAACCAACGGTGAAATGGTACAACCTGCCATAAAATGCCGAGGCAGGGAGTATTTACGCATCATTTATGGTGCTGAATATACCCTAGAAAAGAATCTGATGCGCTTAAAAGAGCGTGGGCTTTCCAAAAAACGCTCGATGGCATTGCGTGAATTTGCCCTTGGGGTTGAGAGTTTGGAACGTTTTAATAGAAACGAACCGCTCCGTAAAATCCATGAATGTGTTTTTGGGGTTTTGGCACTTGAAAGTGATGAAATAGATCCGAGGCTATAAATGTAAAAAGCTGCTTGAAATTGAATTTCAGGCAGCTTTTTTAATATAAAACTACATTTTAAGGCAACACAACCGATAAAATCTGGTCTTGATGCACCACCAAATAGGATAAACCCACAATCATCATCGGTATTAAAATCCATTGTAGAATAAAAATAAGAGATAATAAAATGACGGGTGAAACGGGTAAAGTCAACCAGAACCACTCGGTTTTGCCACTGCCGTGCATCCTTGCACTGAGGGGGCTGTATAATCCGTGGAGGAGTTGCTCGATGCGTTGAGCGAAGAAGACTTTGACTGAAAAAATTTCGTAAGTGCTGCCTTTGAGGGAGTTATTGATACTTCTTGTTCGGTTGTCAATGTTGCGAGCAATCCCGATTTTATACCGAAATAAATAGCGCGTGTTGCCTAAAACATAAATGTAGCGATAGTCCAGTTTTGATCTCACTGGTAAAATTTGATTTTTAGCTTTTCCCATAAAATATGCAGGTTTTATAATTAATAGTTGGGCTAAAATAACCATCATTTTCTTTTATGAGTCGGCTCTCAAAATCAATTAAAATTCTACGCTGCGCTGCGAATTTTAATTGATTTTAAGCCCAACAGAAAATGACGACCTGCCTGCCAGCAGGCAGGTTATTTTTTAACGCCTATGCATATTTTAATCAAAAATCATGTCAAGTAATGCGCTCAATGAGGATTAATTCATTTTAACAAAATTTATATTTCAATGGATTGAGTACCGACTACATTCACGCCGTGTCGAGTGAGCGTTTCAACTTTTCGAGGATTATCGGTGAGCATTATGATTGATTTTATGCCCAATTCATGGATAATTTCGGCTACTCTTGAAAAATCTCTCGCATCTTTTTTAAACCCGACAGCCTCGTAAGCTTCCGCTTGTGAGAGACCTTGTTTTTTATATTCTTTGCTTTTTAAAAGGGCAAAATGACCATTAGATTTGCCTTCTTGTTCCAACCAAATAATGATGCCTTTTCCCGCTTTTTCCATTAATTGTTGCGAAATCTCCATTTGTTCTCTACAATCGCATTCAATACTGTTAAAATGGTGCCCGTAAATGCAGGAGGAATGTACCCTACACAGAACGCCTTCTGAGCCATTCACTTCACCCATGAGTAGGGCAATAATCTCTTTTTGACCATCATAAAAAAGCACTTCGTGGTAATTACCATACTTTGTTTTGAGGTCACCCTCGGCAAGCTTTACTATCATATTAATTGACTTTTAAAGATATCAAACGAAGAATCTCGCTTTTAGAATAAAGCCAAGCCGGAATTTGATATAATTTTAATTTAAACAATACCTTGATATTGGTATAAAATTTGAAATAGTAAAGAAAACTGTTATTTTAATATAATCCAAATTCTAGCATCAATTCAGTTTCTCTTCGCCACCTCCTACTACATTTTAATATCGCAACACAAAAACTAAAAATTGAATTGAGATAAAACAAGTACAACATAAAATGAGATTAACAAGTAGACATTACTATTCCTATTTATTAGCCAAAATACTGAGGGGGGAGAAAAATAAGAGCAAAATTAATGTTTTTATTATTTTTTTATCGGTTGCCAATCTTTTTGCGGTCAATCCAATAAACCATCTTGATGTGCCTTCTAAGCACTTTTCTGAGGAAAAATCCCTTTTGACAAGTTTCACATTTGATTGTAATGCACCCACTATTACGGGGGCTTTTTATTCAAGTGGCGTCACTCAATCGGGTTCAATTACCCTTAAAATATCGAATGTAGCAAGTGGCGCGACGAGTATTGTTGTCACAAATGCCAATGGCTTTTCAGGAGGCATAGCCAGCACTACTTTAGCGGCTAATCAAACGAGTGTACAAATTCCGATAAGTTTTACTGGTACGGCTCCCATAGGTTCGTACGTTTTAAATATATCATCGCCAAATGCTACCAATAGTTGTAGTGTTACGGTGAATGTAGCGGCTTGTTCATCCTACAAACCGATTATTTCAACCAATGTTCCAACTATTCTTTGTACCGGTGACAGTATCACTATGACGGCTTCAACTGGTATACGATACACGTGGAGCACTGGTGAAACTACAGCTTCGATTATGAAAAAAAAGGCGGGTAGTTACTCCGTTACAGTCACCTCAAATGGGTGCACGGGCTCAAACAGCCAAACTGTTTCATACAATACCAATTGTGAATCAGGGCTATGTTCGGGGGTTTTATCTTCCAACTCATACAATATTACTTTTGGTACAGGTGGGAGAACCAATCTGGCAAGTGCCGTTGCGGGAGCGACCACTACCCACATTTATTCGCCAACGGGCGTAATTGTTGATGGGCAATATGCCGTTGCCAATAATGCTATCGAAGCAGGTGGATGGGCTGCTAACACAAGTGACCACAGTGGAGACGGACCAACAGGGCGATTAATGGTCATCAATGCCGATAATACGCCTAAAGAATGCTTTAGATTGCCCGTAAGTGGCTTATGTTCTAACTTAAAATATCAATTTTCAGCTTGGATTAGAAATATATCAAACAAGCCTGAAAAACCCAATGTGACTTTGGAAGTACGCGATGCGGCGACAGATTCATTATTGGCAATAAAAGGTACAGGAGATATCCCGTATGGTGGTTGGATTCAGTATGGCTTAACTTTTAATACGCCTGCTAATCCCAATTTGATTGTTGTATTGAGGAATAACACAAAAGGCGGCTTGAACGGAAATGATTTAGTCATTGATGATATTCAATTTGCTTATTGTGGGCCTCCAGTTGTTTCCATAATGCAGGGTGGTTCATTTGATGCCACAACTGGCGAAGGAAGTGCATGTAAGGGTAAAATAGTAACTTTAAAAACTGAAGTAACTGCTGGTTATTTGAAAATACCTGAATATCAGTGGCAAGAAAGCATTGATAATGGGGCGACTTGGCGCAATATCTCTGGTGCAACTACTTTAAATTATTCATTTACGTCGGATTCTACTTTTGATGGCAGAAGATATAAATTATTGGTTGCTGAAACGGGTAAAATCACCACGCCCAGATGTCGAGTTGAATCCAATGTCATTATTTTTAGATATCCTACGGGCATTGGTAACATCAATGTAACCGGTTCTACCACGATGTGTGCAGGTGATAGTGTGATTTTAACTGCTACTAACGGTACCACTTACAGTTGGAACACAGGAGAAAAAAGCGCTGAAATCATTAAAAATGCCGCTGGTACGTACGCTGTTACCATCACGGATGCAGGGGGTTGCATTTCAACTGCCAGTAAAACGGTTATTGTAAATGCCAGACCTACAGCTACAATTACAACGACCGGAGAATCCAATATCAATTCTGGTGGTTCTGCTACTTTGACAGCTTCAGGGGGAGTAAGTTACGTCTGGAACTCAGGTGATAGAACGGCGGCAATTACCGTAAATGTTGCCGAAACTTATACTGTTACCGTTACAAATACAAGTGGATGCACCGCTATTGCTACTAAAACAATAGGACCCAATACACCACC
>JANPHO010000489.1:0-1960 GCA_031424515.1 Saprospiraceae bacterium | reverse complement strand
GTGGAAGATTTGCGCCATTTTGCCGCCGATGAGGGTAAATCCAAAGAAGATATTGCTAAAATCACCAAGCCGAAAGAGGATATAAAATTTTTGGCAGAAGGTGTATTGATTATAGACTAAGTAGTTTTTTTGAGCATCATTCCAATCCTTGTTGTTAGTTACACACCGCCCGTGGCGAGAAGCAATTTTTTTGAGGGCGGTGTTCTTTTATTGAGTTAGTTTTAGTTGCTTACTCGCGGACGTGACGCGCGTTTTCAATATCACAAAACAAGGTTTCAAAAATACTTTTAAAAAACAAGTCCATTTTCCAGCTTTATGCTGAAAAATGGGCTTTTTTTTTAGTGAGATTCCTATTGTTGATATTATTCTTGAAACGTTTTTTAATTTTAGGACGATTAGTTTACCCATAATTTACACCTCAGTAAAAACTATATAAAAAGTAACTTTATGACATTATCTGCTACAAAATCCAATCAAAAGGGTCCTAAAATCAAGTATTTTAACATTACACCGATTGCGATTGTTGACCCACCTTTGCTCAATGCCGCCGGTTTGCACGCGCCGTATGCTTTGCGGACAATTGTCGAATTGATAACCGATGATAATATTGTGGGCATTAGTGAAATTCCGGGCACATTGGCGATTGATGAAGCTTTGGCGGAAAGTCGGCATTTGATTATTGGTCAAGACCCGTTTCAGACGAATAAAATCAGTGATATACTGAGGGGTCATTTCGGAACCGATAAAATGTCGGAACGAGGGCTCGCGCCTTGGGATCAGCGCAAATTAGTCCATATTTTCAGTGCCATTGAAGTTGCTTGTTTGGATATTGTCGGTAAAATAGTGGGCAAACCCATAGTAGATTTATTAGGCGGCAAACGCCGTGATAGCGTCCCTTTTTCAGCGTATCTTTTTTATAAATACGAAGGGGCTGGCGGTGAATTAGCTTTTAATACTGACCCAGATGCTACGGGTTGGGCAGCTGCTCGACAAGCAAGTGCTTTAAATCCTTCTGAAATTGTTGCGCAAGCTCGAGCGATGTGCAAAGAGTTTGGTTTTAAATCCATAAAACTAAAAGGGGGTGTTTTTGAACCCCGTCAAGAATGTGACGCGCTTTTCGCTTTGCATGAAGCCTTTGGCGACAAAGTCCCGTTGCGTTTCGACCCCAATGCTTTGTGGACGGTAGAAACGTCTATCAAATATGGGCTTGAATTAGAGCCAATTCTTGAATATCTGGAAGACCCGACCCGCGGACAAGAGAATATGGCAGCCGTCAGAAAAGCCCTCAAAACGCCTTTGGCGACCAATATGTGTACGGCTTCCTTTGAAGATATTCCTAAAAGCATTGCGCTGGGTTCAGAAGATATTATTTTAAGTGATCACCACTTTTGGGGCGGTTTGCGGGCTTCCATGGGTTTAACTGCCGTATGTTCCACTTTTGGGCGGGATTTGTCCATGCATTCCAACAGTCATTTGGGCATTTCATTGGCGGCAATGGTGCATTTGGGCGCGGCAATTCCGACGATGAAATACGCTTTGGATACCCATTATCCGTGGCAATCCGATGAAGTAATTCTTGGCGGACGGTTGAAGTTTGAAGACGGTGCGGTGGCGGTGCCCACAGAGCCCGGTCTTGGCGTGGAACTTGACCGTGAAGCTTTGGCAGAATTGCATCAAAATTATCTAAAATGTGGCTTAACCAAACGCGATGATGAACCTGAAATGCAAAAGAAAGTACCGGGTTGGAAGTTTCAGGCGGTACGGTGGTAGGAATGATCTCGCTTGAGCAGGCTACTATTAGGTTGAAGAAAAATTTCGTTAACTGTACTTATGTTAAGTATATTTTCGCCCACAAAATTTTAGCTCGCTGAATTTTTAGAAAAATAGTGAGGGGCAAATAGCAACACCTTTAGATGACAAGAACAAAATATTAGACCCTTATTTTGAATTAAAGATGTTA
>JANPHO010000488.1:0-3982 GCA_031424515.1 Saprospiraceae bacterium | reverse complement strand
AAGTATGCTTTTAGCCGTTTTAGAAAAACGTTGTGGTTTTCCTTTTGCGATGAATGATGTCTTTTTAAATATTGCTGGCGGTATTCGAGTGGACGACCCTGCCATTGATTTGGCAATAGTCAGTGCTTTGATTTCATCTTTGGAAGATGTGAGCGTCCCGCACGATATTTGTTTTGCGGGCGAAGTGGGTTTATCGGGCGAAATCAGGACTGTGAACAGAATTGAGCAACGGATTCAAGAAGCTGACCGATTGGGTTTTAGAGAAATATTTATCTCTAAATACAACGTTAAAGGCTTAGACGATAAAAAATTTAAAATAAAAATTAGGACAATTGGGAAAGTAGAAGAGTTGTATCAAACACTTTTCGTTTAAAATCTAAAAAAGCGACCCCTCAGTATGGGAGTCGCTTTTTTGCTTTTTAATGGGATTTTACGCACCGTAAAATCCTTATTTTACTTTTAAATCACTTTTTTTAATGGTAAAATCCCATTTTTTTGAGCCATCAATATCATACGTTCCTAAAGTCACTTGACGATTCTCTTTATCCCCTGAGACGGATATTTTACCGAAATTATTTTGCATTAAAAGCGTACCAGGCACGCGGTCTGGATTGGTGAATTCTTTTGATTTTGAAATATTGGAGACTCCTGAAGTTACTGCCGAACAGGTAAATTCGTACAATGGATAAAAACCTTGTGGCTGATACTTGATGATTTCGCTAAAATGGCGGTCACCTGTAAGGAATATCACTCCACTTATTTTGTTATTCATGATAAAATCCATCAATTCTTTCCATTCCAATGGATACCCCATAAAACATTCTTTATCTTTTGCCATAGGGTTGAGCATCTGACCACCTGAAACGATGAACTTAAAAGTAGCATTGGATGAAATTAAGCTGTTTTGCAGCCATTGCATCTGTTTTTTACCGTAAAACTGCTTATTAGGGTTCGGTTTCCCATCCACAAGTTCAGGTAAATCATCTGCTGAACGGTGATAACGGTCGTCCATCAAAAAGAAATCGCAATCACTCCAACGGAATTTATGATACACTCCCTCATTATCGGGCTCACCAAATGACTTATTGCCCCAATATTTTTTAAATGTTTCGTAAGCAACTTGCTTAAGCTCATAAGTTTCATCAGAGTTATCGGGTCCATAATCGTGATCATCCCAAGTGGCATAATTAGCGCGAGTAGCGCGCAGTTTTTGAAATTGTGGCTGCTTAAAATTATATGAGTAACGATATGCAATACCCGCTTCTGAGCTATAATCGGCTTCACGGAGGTAGAGATTGTCACCTGTCCAAAGCATGAAATCCGAAGGAGTATTGCCCATTGTTTCCAAAATACGAGGGTCTTGCCCGTAAGGCTTTCCGGGGCGGTCGTAAGTGGGGTCATTCATGTAAAAACAGGAACCCACTAAAAACGTAAAATCGGGAGCCGGCTCGCGCCATTCCCAAAGTTTTTTAGTTTTAAAACTGGTGGAAAATGGCAAATCAACCTTTTTATCGTTTAAAAAAATGGAATAATCATAAGCTGTATTCATATCCAATTCTTCCAAACGTACTTTGATTGGATTGTACTTTTTACCCAATGAACCATCATAAATAACAGTTTTGAGTGTCTGAGGCTTACCATTTTCCTGATATTTGATAACGACTTTTGAAACTTCAGGTGCAACTTCAAGCCAAATCAAGGCTTCACGATGTTCAATATAACCTATCATTGGACCTGAAACCAATGGTTTTTGAGCCCATAATGAAAAACTCAAGGCGATTAAAAGAATGGCGAGTACTTTTTTCATGGTATTGAAATTGAATGGTGATAAATGAATCATTGCATAAAATTAAAAACGCCTTGGTTTACAAGGCGTTTTTAGGGATATATTTTTGATGAAATTAGTATAAAAATCTCTATTTAATCCACCACCTCAATCCCATATAAATTCTCCTACCCATCATCGGCGCATAGACTTGCGTAGCATCAAAATAGATGCTCGTGGGATCATTAGCAGCAATAATAGCGTTGTGCTGAGTGAAATTACCAATATTTTCGACACCACCATACACTTCAAAAGTATTGAAAAAACGGTTGATGGAGGTATTTAACAAAGCATATCGGGGTGAAAATGGCTCATATTTGTGGTCATGAAAGAGCGCATGCGGTACATAACTTCTATCCGCCAAACGCTGTTGTCCAATGAGCTGGGTCGTGAAATTAAACATCCATTTTTTATTCGGCGTTTTATAATCCAAGGTCATTAACCCCCGTTGGCGAGCGACAAGAGGTACTTGCTCCAATTTACCCGCATAAGTCGTTTTGACATCGTTGAGTTTGTAAGAAAGCTTGATGTCTAACCCCCTCAGTATTTCGGCATTCAACATGATTAAAAAGACATTGGAGTATGATTTTCCATCCAAATTATAGAATTGTGCTTTCTGATAATCACTTTCAATATCCGTTACAATTTGATTCGTGAATCGTGTGTGATAAGCATCCGTACTCACTCGCCATTCTAAATTATTGACTTTGAATGATTTAGTAAAATTCAAACCGAAATTCCAAGCGTCTTCCGCCTTCAAATTATCCGCTACGATGATTTGGCGATTGGTTGCCAAGAACGCTACATTTTCAGCAATCGGATTTGCTACCCGCACACCTCTGCCCGCCGCCAAGCGAATAACGGTATTTTCATTAAAATTATACTTAAAATTCAAACGAGGCGTCACAAAAAAAACCACTTGATTGTGATAATCTGCCCTCAAACCAGCTATAAAAGTAATATCATTGTAGCCTTTCAAAGTGGGGCGATTATAGGTGTATTCACCATAAGCACCACCCACGATTTGGTTGTTTGATAAGTTTTTATCATTCAAATACTCCTTATAATTATCGTACTGAGCGCTTGAACCAAGCGTTAATTTATGGTCAGTTGTACCAATAATCGTCGCATATATCAAATTGCCATAAAAACTTTTTTGAGTACCATAATAGTGATTTTTACCGTAAAAAGCATCTAAATCATGGTAAGTTGCTGACCATTGCGAACCCAAGCCTTTGTACGGTTTCGCAAAACCCACATAACCCACTTTGGCTGCCGCTGATACTCGATTGTTTTTAACATTGATTAAAAAAGGATTGGTCAATGAAGCATTGTTGACTAATTGACCACTTTGGCGATTTTCAGTAAGGGCGTGGATGTTCAATTGGGTTTCAAATTTTCCCCCTTGATAAAATAAGCGGTACATGCCGTTGAGCTGTTTTTTTAAAGGCATATCCACGAAATTATCACCATCTCTATCAATTTTGTTTTGAAATGTACTACCATGCAACAACAAACCCGTAGCCACTTTGTCACTCACCACTTTATTGAGGTGAATATTGGCTTCCATGCGCCCTGTTTGCTCACCAAACAAGTTGACAAATACTTTTTTGGCTTCGCCTGGTTTTTCAATTTCAGTATTGATTTGACCCGTTATGGCTTGAAAACCGTTTTTAACACTGCCCGTTCCTTTTGAAATATCAATGCCTCGCAACCACGTACCAGGGATGTATTCAAGTGCGTAAGGCATCGCCAAACCGTAAAAATCGGGACGATTTTCAACCATCAATTGCGTATAGATACCCCTCAGTCCAAGCATCTGAATTTCCTTTGCGCCCGTGATGGCGTCGGCATAAGCAACATCAACAGTACCATTGGTCTCAAAACTTTCGGAGAGATTGCAACAAGGGGCTTTTTTCAATTCATTACTGCTGATTTTTTCAACATTTCGACCATCCAATGTGGATACCGCATTATCCTGTTTTTTACCTTTTACCTCAACTTGATTCAATGTTTTAGGCTCTTTCATCACGATTTCTACATCTGTTTGACCATTTTTTAAGGTCAACATCGTCATTTCATAGCCTACAAATTCGACGTGAATCATGCTCTCACGAGTCTTACGAGGGAGTTCAAATTGACCGATTTCATTGGTTA
>JANPHO010000487.1:0-6714 GCA_031424515.1 Saprospiraceae bacterium | reverse complement strand
CCAACCACGGGCAAAATAGACATTGCCAATAATGCCCTCATGCAACTCTTTCATGGCTTGCATTACCTTCGGGAATGAGCGTCTTTGACTGCCCATTTGTATGAGTTTATTATATTTTTTAGTAGCGGCGACCAATATTTCTCCTTCATTTGGGTTGTGCGAACACGGTTTTTCAACGTAAGCGTGCTTGCCCGCTTTCAAAGCCATCAAAGCGGCGGGTGCGTGCCAATGGTCGGGCGCGGCAATGACGAGCGCATCCATCTCTTTTTCTTCCAACATTTTACGGACATCGGTGTAGCCTTTCGGTCTTTTACCCGTTATTTTTTCGATTTCAGCACTGGTTTTTTCAACCACTTTGCTATCCACATCGCATACGTAGCCTACTTCCACATTCGGCAATTGAGCATACATTTTAGCGAGGAAAAAACCACGGCTATTTGACCCCATTGAGCCGATTATTACCTTTTCATTGGGCGAACCTTTGAAAATTTGAAAGTTTGGGACAGTTAGAATGCCAGCACCAGTAATTGCTGTATTTTTAATAAAATCTCTTCTTGTTGTCATGACTTTATTTGATTTTTAGACGTTTTTCATTAAAAAAATAGTGAATACTGAGGGGGGTCAATTCTTTACCACAATAAAAGCATTTTTACCCTTTTGTTCTATTTTTTTACTCGTTAAAACGATGCGTTGTACTTGAAAACCATCCCATTTTGTTTTAAAACTGCTGTATTCCATGCCTTCGGTTGATGGAAGCTCAGTTGAGGCTGTCCATACTGAGGGGTCATATTCAATTGTAAAAACAGCTTTTTTAGGCGTTTCTAAAACGATTTTACCCGCTTTTGAAACATCCGTTTTACAAATTGTCATAAAAATCTGTTGTAAGGAAGTAGGTTTTTGATTTAAAACGAAATCATCTGTAATCTCTACTTTATTGGCGGCTCTATTCAATTTTACAACCCGATTCCATGATGAAATACCCGCTTCTTTGGCGTAAGCGGGCGCAATATCCATCGAAAGTGAAGCCTCTTTTTCATTGATGGTGCTTTTCACGTTTTTAGCTTCATACTCTCGCCCTGCCAACTGCCCCACGCCGTTTATGATGGGCAAATTATGATACTGCGATTGTGTAAACCACAATTCATAGCGTTTTGAGGAAAAAGTACGCGCCGTATAATTGCCCCGACCAGCATCAATAATGACGGGTTCGCCATTTGAATACAGTAAAAAATCACCGACGTCATTGTGATTATGGCTTTCAGCATTATGCCCGCCATGAGTTGCCAAATAAAAACCATTGCTTGAACGAGCCGTTAAAACTTGAATATCGCCTATCCACGCTTCTTTAAGTGGCACATAAGGTATTTGATTTTTATTTAAGTCATTGACAGTCAGGAAGTTCTGAATTTTTCGAGGACGTTGGTAGCCGCTAAAAGTGAGTGACGATTCTGGAAATTTTTTAAAAGCCCATTGCCCCATGCCGACCATAGTATTGTCTTTTAATGCTTTACCAAAACGGTATAGCATCAAACCATCGGGGCGTAATTTAGGGTCAGCATCCGCAAAATTGACGAAATAGTGTCCATCAATATGCGTTTTATAAATATAAGAAGCCATTTTTTGTATCAAAGGCTCATTGTAAATATCCACTTTGCCTTTCGTTGCACCTTGCAATAATTCAAGACAATCATACACGCTCGCCCCTGCCGCAAACCAATAACTGGGTCCTTCATCGCAGCCACCATCTTCACCTAAGCCATTGAGATATAAATCCAAGCCATTCATTGAAGCATAAATCATGTCCGCACGGCGTTTTTCGTCTTTTTCTAAATACAAAATAGCTGTTATCCAATTGGACATAATCCAAGGGTTCCAATTATTAACCGCTTTGGTTTTACTCATCCAACCGTAGTTGTCGGACTTGGTGAGCATGGGTACAAAAATGCGCTTATTTGTTTCAAAATAGATGCGTTTACGAATGAGTTTATTGATTTTATCCAATTTTTCACCGATGAAATAGTCCGTCAAACTCAAAACTGCAGCCGTTTCAGCAGAGAACAATTCAACAACTGGATTTTCAACATCAGGCAATCCGGTTCCCGAAATATGAGCTGGAACGCCCCAAAAACTTTCTTCGCAAATTGACCAAACGCCGTTAAAAATGGCTTCAGTAAAACGCTCTTTATTTTCAATACTCTCAGCTAAAACTAAGTTCATTAAAGCACTCCGCTTGCCATACGAGAGATTTCCATGCCGCGTTCTATCGCCCGAACGGGTAAAATCCATGGATACTGTCGCTGAAATGGGCTCAAATTTATAGTCCAATAAAACTTCTGCCTCTTTGATAATGGTCGCTAAAACAGAATCTGGCACCGACGCTTTCCAAGCTTCGGGTGTTTTAGGAAAAGGCTTGTATTCGCTTTGTGCAATCAGCGATTGCTTCACCGATTCCAAAGTGTATTTTTTACTTAAAATATTGCGCTGCGTGACTTGCGCGTAATTGAGTGTACTGAAAAGCAAGGTTAATACAATGAATAGATTTTTCATAGATATTGAGTTTGATAAAAATTCTGTTGTTTAAGTAAAAATACTGAGGGGGGTCATTTTTTCTTTCCCCAATCAGCAAGTGCAGGAATTTTTGCTGATGTTTTAACGGAATTGCCTTGCGGAATTAATAAAACCGTCAAATTTGTTTTCGTATTTTTAGGTAAGACGGCTTCAAAGCCTACTAAAATGGTATTCGGATTGGGTGCATCATAATCATGCGTTGGTACGGTTGTCCAAGTTTTTATAGTAACATTGGAAGGCTCTAACACTTTTAATTGCAGTTTTTTACCCTTTTGCGTCAATTCTGCTGTGCCATTTTCCGTAATTTTCACTTCGGCGGATGTCACCATTGTCCAACGGACGGTTGTTTCTTTATCGGTTGTTATGATTTCGTCTTTTACGGCAACGTAACTTTGGTCAATAATCGCAACACCCCTATTCGCAGCCGCAACTTGACCTTTATAAACGGCTGAAATATCGCTGATTGCGCTTAAAAATTGCGGATTATCGGTTGAACTTTTAATGGACGCATAGCCTTCAACATGCTGCAATTCATCATTAAAAGTCAAGGTGCTGTGCGCTCGGTTATTGTAGCGAAAGATTTCCCAACGTTGCGAATTTTGCTCTTTGCCCCACAATTTCACGCCTTTTGACTCCAGCGATTCATATTCTTGCATCCCAAAATCCATTGACCAACGCTCGCCCAAAGCGTCCATCACAAACGAACCGATGTCCATGTGTGCATGATTTACTGAGGGGGAGCCTGCTTTGAAACCGACATAAATCGCATTGGGTTTTGACCACGAAGTCCGCATCAAAGCCACGGGATTAGGACCTTGACCCGTCCAAATCAATTGTTTGGGTTCTTGTACTTTTGTCAAATCCAAGCCTTGTCCCCAAATAAAAATAGCAGGAAAGAGGCGGTCACCACCAAATTTTTTATCCAAATATTGCACTTGTTTATACAGCAAACTTGGGTCTTTCGTGCGATTCGCAAACCAAAAAACAGTCGCATTTAAACCACCACCAGAGCCCGCATCCGAATAATTGAAGTTCTTGCCCGATGTGCCAACCATGTTTTCAAAATACGCCGCCGTTTTCAAGAACCCCTCAGTATTTGACAGCCCAAAATCACTACCAAACACTTTTTCAAGCGCACTTAAAAACATGATATTGAAACTCGTACCGTAACCCCAATAGCCATAACCTTCGGGATATGCTCCGTCGGGTTTGTAATCGTGCATCGGCAATTTAATGGATTCAATGGCTCGGTCTATGATTTGTTTTGCCAATTCTGGATTGTCCTCATAGATTGCCAATGCGCCATACGTCATGCCCGCATTGCAGACTTGATTCCAATTGTGCGTGGCTGTTAACCAACTGTTGTATTTTTTATCAAGCGACGGCTCAATGCCTTTTTTTAAAATCGCTTCTTTAATGATGTTGCGTGAATTTTGCGACAAATCATCGTATAACCAATCATAACCAATGGAAACACCCATTGTCATTTCAGCCACATCGAGAAAATGTGAAGGATTCCAATCCGTAAATTGGGCGATTTTTAAAAGTTCTTTTTCGCATCTGTCAAGGTACTTTTTATCCTTTGTCAAACGATAAGCATAAGATAAATGAAAAACCCTGCGAATACATTCCCTCGATTTATCGAGCAAACGCCGCCCGATTTGAATGCGTTCCAATGTCGGCAAAGCGATGATTTTATCACTTTCTGCGATGATGACTTGGTGGATTTTTGCCCAGTTTTTATCACCATTTATGCTCTTTTGGATGTTTTTTTCTTCACCTTGTAGCAATAAAATGCGGGGGTGATTGGGTACGTTTTTGACATCAGTTAGATGTCTTAATTGTCCAAAAATGGGGTTTTGGATGAATGAGAAGATGATAATGATGTAATAGAACAAGTGTCGTTTTTTCATTTTATCTATAGTTGATGATTGAAATTTTATTTTATGTATTTGGATTTCGACATTAATAAGGCACAATAAATTATTTAAACACGCATTGAAGATGTCCATTTAAGTCTTTAAAATGTATTCACTTTCAACTCCACCACGTTCATTCCTGGTGATAAGCGAATGGTTTTAAAAGTCGTATTTACCTTTTTTCCATTCAATAAAACCGTGTCTTCGGGTGAAAAATCGAGTTCCAACTCCGCCGATACTGAGGGGGGTATGTCAAAAGTGTATTTTTGCAAAATCTTACTTTTACGCTCATAAGTGGCTGATAATGAGCCATTTAAAAACGGAACTTTTATCTGACTTGAAGGCAATTTGCTCAATTGTGGTTTAATTTGAATAATGCCGCCACCCGCCGTTTTGGGCTGAATTCCCCACATATTTCGGGTAATGATATTGGCTGGAACGGCTCCCCAAGCATGGTTCCAATCGGCATTGGGCTTGTATTTCATATCCCATGCTTCGAGCGTTATTGTTGAGCCGATGCGTATCATATTGTACCAACTGCGGTCGCTTTTATCCGTCAAAAGTTTTAAGGCATAATCCGCTTCATGGGCATTGTACAAGGCTTCCATGAGGTATTGTGCGCCGTAAACACTGCACGCCATACCGCGTGATTTGAGGAAATCCGCAACTGATTTTTTATATTTTTCAGGCACGATATTGAACGCCAAAGCGGTCATATTGGCGTGAAGTGAACTGTGGTCTGTCCCTTCGCCGTCCACGTAAAAGCCTTTGTTTTTATCCAAAAGTTTTTCATTCATAGCTTTTTTAACCTTTGCTGCTCTTAGGTTAAATTCCATTTCATCATCCGTTTTGCCCAATATTTTGGCAAATTCTGCCATGATTTCCATGTTTTTGTAGTAAAAACAATTAATCATGGTGTTTATGGGGCGAAAGACAAAACCGTCTCTTTCGCCTTTTTCTGTCGCCAATTTCCAACCTGTATCTTTTTGAGCAGGCGGCCAGTCTGTAATGTCTTTCAGTTTTTCTTTTGGGTGTTTAAAACCCAATTTTTGCATAAATTCTGGCGTATTTTTCTCCGATTGCGAGCTGATTAAACCGTCTTCTCTGTCCAATTCCATGAGCGTTTTATGCTTTAACGCATCATAATATTTTTCAATCAATTCGGTATTGCCCGTGTACATATAATCGGCGTGAAACATCATCGCAACGTGCAATTGCCATTCGGTGGGCCATGTTGGATGCTGCATAAAATACTCGATGGTGTTTCGGGCAATCGCATATTCCCGGTCGGTCGCGTAGTGGCTCAATTGATTGATATAGGCATCGGCTTCGTAGGGTATGCGCTCACGGTCGCCGTCCACATAAAGCCCTGCAAACGTGGTGGCTTTTATGGAATATTTACACAAATCCCATATTTGGTTCAAAATAGTATCGGAACTTGTAAAAAGGCTTTGGTCGTCTTCCCAATAGCTGTGATAAGCGACTTGGGTTACGTCATTTGCCGCAATATTCTCCGTTGTATTCTCAATTTCACAATAGCGAAACGGCAGTAAAACGGGGAAAGTATCAGGCAAATGCACGGCACCCACTTTGGTATTGCGTTGGTCAGCTTTGATTTTTAAGGCATAATGCGTTTGAGCAGGCTGTACCCCTAATTTCACTTCTTGATAGCGGATACTACCCGTTGGTTTTCTATTGATTTGCCCATTTTCCAACTGTTCGCCAAGGCGAATGATTAAACTATCCGCTTTTTTAGGCGTGTAATTGAGTTCAATATTGGCAAAAGCGTCTTTGCCAAAATCAATAAAATACGTATTATTAGTCTTTTTTGTGAATTGTTTAGGTTTAATTCTATCAATTTGATTGAAATTGACGGTTGAGATACCCCCCTCAGTATTTTTCACTTGAAAAGACTGTATGTCAGAATAATCACCCGTCCGATTGCTTTCATCCCAAATACGGACTTTCCAAAAATAAGTATTGCTCGATTTAAGCGGTGCGCCGCCGTGCGTGATATTGTACGAGGCACTTTTACGCACCTGTCCGCTGTTCCAAACATCACCTAAATTATTGTCTAAATTGGCTTTTGAAGAAGCCACTAAAATCTGAAAAGCAGATTGAGAAATCGCTTCTTTTGGCACAAGCCAAGCGTATTCAGGCGTATTATCTTTTATAAAAACGGTGGCAGGTTGGCGGATATATTCCACCGACAAGCCCGTTGGCACAC
>JANPHO010000486.1:0-4330 GCA_031424515.1 Saprospiraceae bacterium | reverse complement strand
GCTTATCGATTCATTCGATAAGCCGCTTTTCTTATTGGTAATCAGCATTTTAAGTAAAAATTGGTACAATTATTTCATTAAAATAAATAATATATAATTAAATATAATTTTATTTATTAAACTCGACACCCCCTCAGTATTTTCAATAAAAAAAACAAATCCAAATTGGTTTTTAATAAAGGGTAAGTTAAGAATCTTAAAAAGGATTTAAAATAAACCCAACTAAGTTTTCGGCATTATTCTCCTAATAATATACCTATAAGTCCAAGCAATGAATTTTAAAAAACATATTATTCCCATCCTCCTATTCGCATCTTTCTCAAGCCATGCGCAGACAACATCTATTTCTGACGCTTCTAAAAAAGATGACAAAAGCATCATTAAAATAACTCGTGCCATTGACACTACTGCGCGGACTTCTAATACTGCTAAAAAAATGCCAAATGGTAAAGCAGAAATTCAGAATGTAAAAGTTCTGAATGGCTCAAAAGATGATTTTTCTCCTCTTTTTTTTGAAAATGGTCTGCTCTACTGCTCCAATAGTCGTAAAATCAAAAAAGGAGAGGATGCAGATAAAGTCCCTGAGGACTTAAATCTGAAATACGCATCCTTCGATTCTCTTGGTAAACTAAGCAAACCTACATCTTTTGGCAAAAGAACTAATTCAAAAACCCACGAAGGACCGTCATGCTTTACAAAAAGTGGCGATTCATTGTTTTTGACCCGCAATATGTCAAAAGGAGGTATTGATAAAAAGAGTAAAAACGGCTTATTTACTTTAAAAATATACCTCAAAACACGTGACACCTTAGGTTCATTCGTAGGTGACAAGCTACTACCTTTTGAAATAGGGGATTATTCCTATTGCCACCCTACTCTATCCGCGGATGGCAGACGGCTTTATTTTTCATCTAATATGCCGGGAGGATTTGGGGGAATGGATTTATATATGATTCGTAAAACCAATGATTCTACTTGGAGTGCCCCAATTAACCTCGGTGCACGTGTGAATACTTCGAAAAATGAAGTATTTCCTTTCATGCAAGATTCTGGCATGCTTTATTTTTCTTCAAACGGGCTTCACAAAGGTAAAGGCGGGCTCGATATATATTCAATAGAGATAGAAAAGCGCAATGGCATGGCAATCCCGATGGGTGAATCATTCAATACTGAGGGGGATGATTTCGGCATCATGTTCCTTCCTGATTCTATGAATAAAGGATATTTTTCATCAAATAGAGCTGGCGGTTCTGGCGGCGATGATATTTATTCTTTTGAAATAAAAGAGTAAAAACATCATTTTTAAATAAAAAAGGGCGAGATACTGAGGGGTATCTCGCCTTTTCTATTGGACTACAATTTACTTATATTTTCCCAGCATTCCATTTTACTGCTTTATCCATCTCTATTTTCAGTTTTTCATAATTCCCATTTGACATAGGCACTAAAGGTAAACGCAGTTCATTTTTGCAAAATCCAAGAATATTCATTGCCGCTTTTACACCTACAGGGTTTCCCTCAGCATAGAGCAGTGGGTGTACATCGTGTAACATATCATTGTAGCGACGTGCTGCGATATAATCGCCTTTAAATGCGGCATTGACCATACCAGACCATTCTGTTGGGTGAGAGTTTGCAATCACAGAAATAACACCATCACCTCCACAAGCAACCATACCTAAAGTAATTTGGTCATCACCTGATATCACCAAGAAATCTTCTGATGGGCGATGTTTCAATATATATTGCGCTTGATTAAGATTTCCCGAAGCTTCTTTTACACCAACGAACTGGCTACTCGCTTCTGCTAACCGACACAATGTCTCAGGAGCAACATTAGAAGATGTCCGGCTCGGTACATTATATAAAATAATAGGTACTGGTGAAGCTTTAGCTACTTGTACATAGTGCTGATAAATACCCTCTTGCGAAGGTTTATTATATGCTGGGCTGCTCGATAAGATAGCTGCTGCCCGACTCAAATCAATATTTTTTAATCTGTCAATTAAATGTGCTGTACTATTTGCACCAAACCAACCTGCTACAATTGGTACTCTTCCAGCTGCTTTATCGACAGTGAAATCAAATACTTGTTGGCATTCCTTTGTAGAAAGTGTAATGGCTTCTCCAGTTGTGCCCAATGAGACAATATAATCTACCCCACCCTCTATAACATAATAAACAATGCGCTCTAATGATTCCCAATCAATGGCACCATCGGGATTAAAAGGTGTGACTAACGCAACACCTGTGCCCCTAAACTGCGGATAACTCATTCTGATTTTTTTGTTAATTTAGTTAGTTAAAAATATATAATTTGGTCTATGAAAAGGCTTTGAATTACTGAATTGGAGATTCTATCGCCTCTAATGAAATTTCATACGAGCCCATTTTACTATATTTTTCAATACGAGACTCAACCAAATCATCAGAAGGAATATCAATAAGTTCAGATAATGCCTTTTTTATCCATTTTTTCAAAGTCATCGCCATTTCCTCTGGAGAAGTATGAGCACCTCCGAGAGGTTCTGGAATGATTCCGTCAATTAAACCGAAATTATACATATGATCAGCAGTCAGTTTCAAGGCATCGGCTGCTTGCTCTTTATAATCCCATGAATGCCATAAAATAGAAGAGCAGCTTTCAGGAGAGATAACAGAATACCACGTATTTTCAAGCATAAAAACCCTGTCACCCAAACCCAATCCAATTGCTCCGCCAGAAGCTCCTTCTCCAATAACGACACAAACGATGGGTACTTTTAACTGAGCCATTTCAAAAAGATTGCGTGCGATAGCCTCAGCTTGACCTCTTTCCTCACCTTCAAGGCCTGGATTAGCACCCGGAGTATCTATTAAACAGACTACAGGAAAACCGAAACGCTCAGCCATTTTCATCAACCGCAAAGCTTTTCGATAGCCTTCAGGGTTAGCCATACCGAAGTTTCGATATTGGCGCATCTTGATATTAATGCCTTTTTGATGGCCAATAACGATTATAGTTTGTCCATCTAATTCAGCCAAACCGCCTACTATCGCTTTATCATCCGCAAAATGCCTATCACCATGTAGCTCGATAAACTTTTGACACATTTGCTGAACATAAAAAAGAGTATAAGGCCTTTCAGGATGCCTTGATAACTGGACTTTATCCCAACCTGTCAGATTAGAATATATGTCCTTGATTTTATCCTTGATTTTCAACTCCAACTCTGCCAACATAGGTGCGACATCTATCTCACCTTGTTCTCCAATTTGCCTTACCTTTTCCAATTGTTCGTAAAGGGTTTCCAGCGGTTTCTCAAAATCTAAAAAAACCATGTCCTATTCTTATTTATTTAAAAGTTATTCGAATGACCTTTTATAATTCTCTTGAAATCTGAATATTCTCATTTTTTTACAAAGCTACAAAATACCCCTCAGTATTTTGAGGCTTAAGGGCTTGTAAGTCCATTTTTTTTGTCGTGAAAAAAAATATTAATTTTTTTTAAGAAAAACTTGCAAGACTTAAACACAGAACCTATCTTTGCATCGCTTTTATAAGAAAGAGCAATTCAAGTTTAAGTGGTCTAGCCTAATAATATAATTGTCCGATTATTTCGGTCAGGTTTTGTGTCTTCTGGTTCGGTAGTTCAGTTGGTTAGAATACATGCCTGTCACGCATGGGGTCGCGGGTTCGAGTCCCGTCCGGACCGCTTAAATCAAAGCCTGTCAAGTTTACTTGGCAGGCTTTTTTGTTTCAAAAATATATACATACATGAGTTACTTTGTTTATATCATCCAAAGTCTTAAAGATAATAGCTTTTATATCGGTTCCACAAACGATTTAGAACGGCGTTTATCTGAACATAATCAAGGGCTAAGTAAATATACCTCTGCCAAAATGCCTTGGGAATTGGTTTATACTGAATCATTTGACGATGTTACTATTGCAAGGAAAAGAGAATACTTCTTGAAAAAACAACGAAATAGAGTCTTTTATCAAAAACTTATTGATTCTGTTGGTTAAAATATGTGCCTGTTGTCCACAGGCAATTGGGAGGTCGCGGGTTCCCCCGAGTGCTCGGGGCGTCCGGACCGCTTAAATCAAAGCCTGTCAAGTTTACTTGGCAGGCTTTCTTGTTTTAAAAACCATATACACACCTTTTAAAGATGCGTAAGAAAGTAAACCTATTTAATTTTCATTCTTAATTCTACTTTGACACTTTTAAATTATTAGTAGTACCGTGATAAGTACCAAGACTAAATTATTTATTAGAATATTTAAGATTGAAATTTTAACATAAAATATTGATTTTAAACTAGTTACAACTTTTGGAAAGTTTTAAAC
>JANPHO010000485.1:0-1567 GCA_031424515.1 Saprospiraceae bacterium | reverse complement strand
CCCTCAGTATTAGCGACCCTTGCGCCCTCGGATATTATAGATTTGAAAATTATTCAGCAAAAAAAGAATATTGAATTGGTAAAATCAGAGTTTGAGTTGGTAAAAGAATACATCAAACTACTGGATATAACGGGTGATTTGACCTATTCTCCCTACAGAAATTTTTTGAGCAATAGCCTTGAAAAATGGTAGTTGATGATGAAAACACAATGAGTAATAAGCTAATTTTATTTTAAACAATTGAAACCACTATGATTGCTAAAACTTCTTTCTCTGATGTGTATGTACTAAAATAACTTGACAGTTACCTAAGGCAATTTGAATTAAAGTAATGAGATATTTTCAAAATAGAAGTACCCCAAAAAGGGTATGTGGATGTTAAACTAGACGTCCGTTTAAATTAACAAAAGAAGAAAGGAATAACAAACAATAGCCCTATTTTTAAGCCCCAAAGTTTTGATTTTTGAAAAGGCCTATTTATCGAATTCTGATCCTTCATCAGAATAAAACTGAATAAAAAAGATTTCCTACTGCGTTTAGTTGTAAAATCTATGAGCGATTTAAAAGGCAGCCAAGCAGCCGGGGAATCACGGAAACGACTGGAAACGGTGAGGGGTAAAAAGATGTTGAGTACAAGAAGCTACAAAACACTCCAAGACGGCGACCCAAAGGCGTTGCTGTGATAAGTAGCTGAATAAGCTCTTGAATAAGCTCTTGAATAAGCTCTTGAATAAGCTCTTGAATAAGCCAAATAATATTTTGCGGTTTTATGTTCCAGTCATTTACGGCTGTGAATGACTGGAACAAAAGCGTAAGTGACTGGAATAATGATTTTTCAAGATTTTGTTTTTTACTGAAAAAGGGGTTAAAAAGGCTGTTTTTAACCCGCTTTTATTTTAGCCTGTTAGTTTTAGGCTTTTTTATAGAATTATATTTTGTGGTAGTCATTTCCAGTCATTTACGTCCGTGAATGACTGGAAATAGAGCGTGAATGACTGGAAATGCTTATTTAGCCATAAAATAAGCCCTCTATACTGATGGGGTAAGTTCAATAGGGATAAGCATCCATCAGCTATCAGAAAAGCAGCAAAAACCTCAATATCCTGTTTTTGGCTAAAATAGCCCTTTAAAAACGGATACGCCGTGATAGGAGGGCTAAAAACGATTTATCGCCCTGTAGGTCAAATTTTGACTGGATTCTCGATTTTGGCGTGTTGCCCAATGTTGGGTTTTGCCCAGCCCAATGCCTATGGTGATTTTGACCCCGTTCCCATATCGCCCATTTACCCATTTTAGGCTCAAAAATACCCCAAAAATAGCAATGCAGTCATTTGGCGTAAATGACTGCGTTGCACAAAGCTCAAAATGCCGTGATTTGTCGAGGATTACCGAGAATCTGTCGAAGGTTCTGATACCCACTTTGAAAGTATCCGTTTGAGCGAGTACAGGATCGAAAAAAGGCGGCATAATATAGTTTCCAACAAGCCTTTTTCAATTAAAAGGTATTGTAAAAACGCATTACACGACTTAGTTTAAGGGTTTAGCACCCCTATTTGAGTGTTATGGG
>JANPHO010000484.1:0-6013 GCA_031424515.1 Saprospiraceae bacterium | reverse complement strand
AACGAATTACAAGATGCGTATAAGTCTATTTATGAAGCATTTATACATGCAGGAGCGGTCAATGAATGTAAAGTTAAAGTAGAACCCATTCACTCAGAGCATCTTGAAAATAGTAAAACGGATATAGCTAAATTATTAAGTTCGTTTGATGGTATCTTGGTTGCGCCGGGCTTTGGCGAGCGTGGAATAGAAGGTAAATATGAAGCCATTCGTTATTGTAGAGAGAATAAAAAGCCATTTTTTGGCATCTGTTTGGGTATGCAATCGGCAGTGGTGGAGTTTTCAAGGAATGTTTTAGGCTTAAAAGATGCGGCTTCTACGGAAGTTGACCCGAATACAGCTAACCCAGTAATTGATTTAATGGCAGACCAAAAGATAATTTCGGCAAAGGGTGGTACCATGCGTTTGGGGGCATATTCATGCGAAATAAAAAAGAAAACGAAGGCTTTTGATGCCTATAAACTCTCTCAAATTAGTGAAAGACACCGCCACCGTTGGGAGTTCAACAATAAATATTTAAAACAAATAGAAGCTGCAGGCATGGTTGCTACGGGTATCAACACTGATTCAGGATTGGTTGAAATTGTCGAAATTATAGACCATCCTTGGTTCGTAGGTGTGCAATTTCACCCTGAATTAAAAAGTACAGTTGAAAATCCACACCCATTATTCGTAGATTTTGTGAAGGCTTGTATGAAATAGCTTTTCTACTGAGGGGTATTTTCAAAAAAAAGCCCTATTTTTGCGGTGATTTTAGAAATCAATTAATTGGTCAAATATAATTTCCACATTTTAAAAGAAGATTTAGAAATGTCAGTTGAAACAAAGTCACGTTTAAGTTCGATGGTGAGCAGCATGTCAGAGAGTGAAACACTCAAAATGGCTCAAATGGCTCGCAATCTGAAAGCACAAGGGCATGATGTCATCAGCCTAAGCCTTGGAGAACCCGATTTTGATACGCCCGACCATATCAAAATGGCGGCTATTAAGGCGCTTACTGAGGGGTTCACGAAATACACGCCAGTGGCAGGTATTCCAGAATTATTAGACGCTATCAGTAAGAAATTTAAACGCGATAATGACTTAGATTATGCTACTAATCAAATTGTGGTTTCTAATGGAGCAAAGCAAAGTATCTATAATGTCGCTTTTTCATTGCTTGAAGAAGGCGATGAATGTATCATATTTGCTCCGTTTTGGGTGAGTTATGCTGAAATTATCAAGATGACGGGCGCTACGCCTGTATATGTGTCAGCAGGTGTTGAGCAGGATTATAAAATCACGGCTGAGCAAGTGGAAGCGTCAATTACTGAAAAAACGAAAATGGTTCTTTTCAGTTCGCCATGTAATCCGACGGGTGCAGTTTTTACAAAATCAGAATTGCGTGAAATCGCGGAAGTCATTGCAAAACATGATGATATTTATATCCTTTCTGATGAAATTTATGAATATATCAACTATACAACAGCTGGTCATACGAGTATTGGCTCTTTTGATATTGTGAAAGACCGCACTATTACGGTAAATGGCTTCGCAAAAGGCTTTGCAATGACGGGTTGGAGATTGGGCTATATTGGTGCTCCTAAATGGATTGCCGATGCTTGCAATAAAATTCAAGGACAATGTACAAGCGGTGCGAACTCTTTTAGCCAAAAAGCAGCTGTAGTGGCATTGAACTCTGACCTTGCGCCCACATACCGTATGCGTGCAGAGTTTTTACGCCGCAGAGATTTGGTCATTGATTTATTGAGTGAAATTGAAGGGTTTAAAGTACCTACGCCTGACGGTGCATTTTATGTTTTCCCTGATATAAGCGATTATTTCGGTAAAACGGACGGCTCAACAGTCATCAAAGATGCCGATGATTTCTGTGATTATGTGATGATGAACGTATTTGTAGGTTTAGTGAGTGGTTCAGCTTTTGGTGAGCCTAATTGTTTCAGATTGAGTTACGCTGCGAGTGAAGCTCAATTGCGTGAAGCCATCAGAAGAATCAAAACAGTAACTGATAAATTGAAATAATAGCATTTTTATTAAAAATACTGAGGGGGTATCTGGAGTAATCTGGATGCCCCTTTTCTATTTATTGTAGCTTTTAATTGCTTAGCTACGCAGTCGCTTACGCTCCGTTTTCCGATTCTCGGAACTGATTACACTGAATGCCACTGATTTTACACTGATTTATAAGTAATTTTAAAAATCAGTGCAAATCAGTCTATATCTGTAAAATCAGTTCCGAGAATCGGAAAACGGAGAGTAAGCGACTATCTGGCTAAGTAATTACGTTTTAAAAAGCATTTTCAAATAAAAAAAGGCTTTTACCCATAATTTTATGAGGTAAAAGCCTAATTTTTATTATTAAAAAACAACTACTAAAGTAATGCTTTTCTATCATTGACATAGTCACGCCACATATCCAAAGCAGTTTGAATATCTTTTGGTAATTCACTTTCAAATTGCATCCACTTTCCCGTCCGAGGGTGTTCAAAACCCAATGTTTTAGCGTGAAGAGTTTGACGGGGTACAATATCCATCACTTTTAATACAAATTGCTTATATTTTGTGAAAATAGTTCCCTTTAATATTCTATGGCCCCCATATCTTTCATCCATAAATAGCGGATGTCCTAAATGCTTCATGTGAACGCGAATTTGGTGTGTTCTTCCCGTTTCCAATTGACATTCCACGAGCGTCACGTAGTACATCGGCTCCACAATCTTATAATGTGTGACCGCATATTTGCCATTATCACCTTCTGGGAAAGCCATAATAACGGTGGGGTCGTGCGGACTTCTGCCGATGTGGACATTAACTGTACCCGTTTTTTCGTTGGGTTCACCCCATATCAAAGCCCAATAACGCCTTTCGATGGTGTGATAAAAAAATTGACGCGCCAGATGTGTCAGTGCAAATTGATTTTTAGCTATTAATAACAAGCCGCTCGTGTCCTTATCTATTCGGTGTACAAGACCTGGCTTTTCATCGGCAGTAAGTTCCTGACCTGGCGGTAGCTTAGATTGCCAATAGTACATCAAACCATTTAAAAGTGTTCCCCTCTTATTACCAACGCCGGGATGACATACCAAGCCTGCTGGCTTATTGATAACCATAACATCGTCATCTTCATAGATAATATTCAAAGGAATATTATCGGGTTCGATAGAGCCATCATCTGGCATATCGGGAAAAATAACGGTGATGGTTTGATTTGGTCTGATGCGATAATTGGGCTTAACTACCTGATTATCAATCATTACTGAACCTAACTTGATGGCATCTTGTATTTTATTTCGGCTTATTTTGGGCAATTTATCGGATAAAAACTTATCCAATCGAACAGCTGACTGTCCTTTGTCAACTACTATACGCAAATGCTCGTACATTTCGTCTTCGCTCTGAGAGACTTGTTCTTCTTGTTCTTGCTCGAACTCCAAGTCATCTGACGGCACCATAAAATCCTCGTTGGGCATATTTTAATTTTAATTATCTCTATTTTTCCTTAAATGGATTGCAAAAGTACGGCAACTTTTTTAATATTTGTTGCTTAATATTGAGTTTTGGGTAGGTTTGCCATTAGTCACTGGCTTTTTACCCCAATTTTGTTTCATTTAGTTTTTAAAAAGTAGAAATATGAAGGAATTTGAAAATATTAAAAATATACTTATTATCGGGAGTGGTACATTGGGTTTAAGAATCGGTTTAAGGTGTGCTTTGGATGGTTTTAACGTTAAAATGTACGATATTAGTGAGCAATCTCTACAAAAAGCGAGGGTTACTCAATCAAAGTTACTCGCTTCTTTTGTTAAAAAGGGCATGATTACTGAGGGGGATGCCGCAGCAACACAAGAGCGCATCTCTGTTACAACAGATAAGCACGAAGCCGTAAAAAATATTGATTTGGTGAGTGAATCAGCAACGGAAGATATTTTAATAAAGAAGCAAATTTATACAGAATTTGCGCCACTTTTCGAAAAACACACCATTGTCACCACCAATACATCTTATTTATTACCTTCAATGCTTACCGAGGAATCAGGTTGTCCGGATAGATTCTGCGCGTGGCATTTTCATGATGTTTTCACTATGAATGTCGTGGATATTATGCCTCACCCTGAAACTGGACAAAGTGTAATTGACATTTTGATGAAATTAAGTAAAAAAATAGGTCAAATTCCTGTTTTAATTACCAAAGAAAACCACGGTTATCTGTTCAATCAGATGTTATTGGCACTATTGGGTTCGGCCGGCGATTTGTTCACGAGAGGCATTGCCAGCATTCAAGATATAGATAAATCGTGGATGGGGAATACCAAAATGGCAATTGGGCCTTTCGGGATACTCGATCAAGTAGGTTTGGAAACTGCTTGGCACATAACCAAAAGTAGAAGTGATAGCCGCAGCGTTAGATTCGCTGAACTATTAAAAAAATATATAGACGAAGGCAAATTAGGGCTCAAATCTGGAGAAGGATTTTATACATATCCCAATCCAGAATACACCCAAAAAGGGTTTGTTGAATAAAGAATATTTAAAAATTTTCTAAAAAACAAAACGCCATGCTTAAGACATGGCGTTGCGTTTTTACCTTGATTTTGAAGAGCTAAGTTTGTTAACTTTTCCTTCATCACCGAAGAGTTCTTTGCTTTTTTTGTTATATGCTTCAGCAGCCTCTTCAGGTGTATCGAACATCCCTAAATGAACAGATTTTCTGTTGATAGAAATAACTGCTCGGTAGCGATTGTTCTCCTGATAAACGCCAGTATAACCAGCCCGGCTACTTGTTTTTCTTTGACGACTTGCTACGGAGCGAGAACGCCATAGAATGTTATCTAATCTACAATCCAACTTATCACCGTTTTTTGCACCGACCAAATTCTTCGCACTTGTGCGTTGGTCAGCTAAAAATTTTTCGGCTATGAGTTTGTGTAGGTAGATGGTTTCGGTATTGTACCCACCATCTTGTTTTTTCCAGGTTTTCTGGAAAACAACGCAACCACTTGAGTGTTTCCGGAGATTATCAACGAATTTGACTTGATCCAAATAGGGATCAGTTGTCAAAAATTCATAAACTTTATCATCCAAAATTACGTTGTCGTCGGAATTTTTTAATTTAATTTTTACTAACACGATCTTTATTTTTAATTTTTAATTTGTTTGTTTCCTATTAGGTTTTTCTAAATGAATGGCTGCAAATATATAATAATCATATGTAGATACATCGATTTTTAGATATTTTTTTTAGCTTTAATCGTCATTTTTTTTATTTATTAACTTTAATCAATTTTCATAGTAATTTGAATGTTGAGATAAGGATTTGGTCTAAATTTATCATCCATTTTACTTAAAAATTGCTTTAACATCTAACACCCAAAATTAAATTAATATTGTTGTAAATCAAAAATATATTATTCATATTTTGAATATTTAAGATGAACTACCAAATTTACTTAAAAAGATGTTTCGATTTAGCGCGATTAGGGAATGGAAAGGCCTCCCCTAATCCCTCTGTCGGTTCAGTGATAATTGCCAATGATGAAATAGTTGGGGAAGGTTGGCACAAAGAATATGGAAAAGCCCATGCGGAAGTAAATGCCGTATCCAGTGTAAGAAAAAAAAGTTTTTATGCTGTATCATATTCTAAAATATTTGTAAGTCTTGAGCCCTGTTTTCATTTTGGAAAAACTCCACCTTGCGTGGACTTAATTTTGAAAGAAAACATACCCACTGTCGTTATTGCGTTTAAAGATCCTAATCCAAAAGTAGCGGGTAAAAGTATTACTAAATTGCGTGATAATGATGTTAATGTGACTTTAATTTCTGAAGATGCTGATTATTTTATTCAAGGCTTTAATAACACACTAAATCCATTTTTTACGAACATTCAAAAACAAAGACCTTACATTATACTTAAATGGGCTGAATCAGCAGATGGTTGTATTGGTCTCAATTCTAAAACAGTACAAATCAGTAACAAATATTCTCAAAGATTAGTTCATAAATGGCGCTCAGAATG
>JANPHO010000483.1:0-2498 GCA_031424515.1 Saprospiraceae bacterium | reverse complement strand
CACTATTTTTTCCCATATTGGGTAAACTATTTGCTTGGATTGATAGTTACCTTTCTTTTTATGCCTTGTCATTAACTAACACAGGTTTTTTCTTACGCAAAACTTGAACATAGAGTAATAATATTTATTTCTCCCATTTCTTTGTTGGTTTATCTCTCAAAGGTCGGATTTCTTTTGAAAATGGGTTTGGTAAAATACTGGAACATCGAGTATTAGATTTGTAGAGACGTATATACAAGATTTATCAACAAAAATAAGAGTTCATAATCCATCGTATAGGTTGAGTATTTGTCAGTCGTATTGGATAGGCTTCTGTTTAACAGGTCTATTGTTAAGCAATGAAATAAATTGGAGCCAATATAGTCGTTTAAGTTTTGGGTATTATAAGATTTCGGCACTGAGTTGGATGTTTCGGCATTCAAAAGTGAATTTTGAGTTGTTATTTAGTGAAAGTATTAGGCATATTTTATCGACTTATGGTATCGTCAGTGGCAGCATCGTATTTGATGATACAGATAATGAAAGAAGTAAGAATGCCGTTCATATACATGGTTTAGGGAAGCAAAAAGATAAAAAAAGTGGTGGATATTTTCTAGGTCAAAATATTTTGTTTATGCTATTGGTGACGGATAAAGTGACAATACCAATCGGTTTTAAGTTTTATGAAAATGATCCCTTGTGGATAAAGTGGAAAAAAGAAGACGACAGATTACGGGCTAAGAAGGTAAAAAAGACATATCGAGAGGATGAACCTTTACGAGATTATAAAAAATACCCAACCAAACAGACCCTATGTGTCCAATTAACGGCTACTTTTAAGGCTAATTTTCCGAATTTTAAGGTTATTAGTATTATGGCAGATTGTTTTTTTGGTACAAAGGGATGGACGTATGATATTTTAGCCCTCTATCCAAAAGCACAGCTTATCAGTCAATTAAAATCAAATCAAATAATTACCCATCAAAACAAAGAATACTCTTTAACCGCTTATTTTAACCAACGAGCGGCTATTAGCAGCCAAACGGTCATTAGAGGGGGTAAAAATGTCCCCATTTATTATAGTTCTGTCATCGCAACGGTTAAGGCTCATGGTACTAAAAGGTTGATTATCGCCTATAAATATCAAGGGGAGACCGAGTTTCGCTATGTTTTTGCAACAGATATGAGTTGGATGCCGCACCATGTTATTGCCACCTATTCTTTACGGTGGCTTGTAGAGGTGTTTATTTCGGACTGGAAAAATTATGAAGGATGGGCAGTTTTGACCAAGCATATTGGCTTTGAGGGATCAAATATGTCTTTGATTCTGAGCCTTTTGTTTGATCACTGCCTCATTCTTCATCCTGAACAACAAGCCCGAATAAATAACAAACTGCCACCTGCAACTGTTGGCAGCCTACGGGAAAAAAGCATTCAACAACATTTAGTCAGAACCATTGAGTACATCATTAATGCCCCTAATCCTAAAGAACTCTTAATTGAATTTGTCAATAATATTGACATCATATATCTTTTAAGAGATTCTAAAAAACACTTATCGGGGAAAAATTTCGCTTATCAATGACGTTTTTACGCATTTTATAGCCACTATTTTTTCCCATATTGGGTAAACTATTTGCTTGGATTGATAGTTACCTTTCTTTTTATGCCTTGTCATTAACTAACACAGGTTTTTTCTTACGCAAAACTTGAACATAGAGTAATAATATTTTGAATTGATTGTTTTTTCTTTTCACTAGCCCGTTTTTCCCTTTGGTGATACGCTTTTTTGCTATTTCCCAAAACCTCACACGCTCTGTGAATGCTCATAATCCTTTCTTTTCTCATGTCTTTAACGACCCAATACCAGTTTTTTAGAAGGTCTTCTCCTATCTGTTCACTCGACAGAGTGATCACTCGTAGATATATTTGCTCCCGTTGACGCGATTGCGCCAATTGTTTTTCTAATTCGCTAATACGGTCTTGTTCCGCACTACGTAGCGGTTTGCTCTTGGCGATTGTTTCCAATATATCTTTTTTCCCTTTCATACCTTTGCGTTTCATCTCTGTGGTTTTTGATTCTTGTTCTGATTCTTGGTTGGCTAAGTTACTATATTTCTTTTGCCATTCCAACACAGTATTACTCCCTAAAATACCATATTTCACTGAAAGGGCTTCCTTTGTGAAATACCCACTTTCATATTCCCGTACAACTTGGCGCTTTAATACGGCACTGTAGTAGGGTTTTACTCTTTTTTTAATCACATTTCCCATTTTAACCACTTTTTGTGGTCAACTAATCTTAGGACAAGACAGCGTTAAATCAGGATACATTTAACATAAATTAAATTATGAGTAGGGTGGGTGTTGTTATATTGGGAGGGGTTTGAGGGGGGATTTTGCGTGAAAATATCATCCATAAAGCGGTGAAATAGTTTATAAGGGTAAGGCTTAAAATGGCGATCACTTTGTCAAGATGCTTCAAGATTGTGCCCATAATGATGAGACTCAATTCTCGG
>JANPHO010000482.1:0-2443 GCA_031424515.1 Saprospiraceae bacterium | reverse complement strand
GAGTTTTTGGCAATGAATGTGACGGATGAGTTGGAAAAACGAGCTGTTGAAAACCTTGCCGCCGAAACCCTCGATAAAGTACGAGAAGTTACGGCATTTGATGGACGAGAGACAGGAAGTATGTACCTTCGTCAGCAAGCTAAAAATTATTATTATTATGGTGGTCAAATTCCGCCAATGAATATATTCAATCCCAATGCTTGGCAACAGTTTTTTAAATCATGGCAAAATGGTGATTTTAAAAAGAAAAAGAAAACTGGCAGCGGTTAGTTGAACGCTTTAAAATAAGCGTTCTTTTAAAATACTGAGGGGGTGTCATTATGTGATACCCCCTCAGTATTTTTACCAACTTCTAATTTTTTTCTCCAAATTAGTTGTCGAATACCCATCTATATATGGCAGGCTTTGCACTTTACCACCGTTAGCCAACACGACATCCGACCCGATTATTTGATGAGGATGCCAGTCACCTCCTTTTACCAATATATCAGGCATTATAAGCTTGATAAGATTGAACGGGTCATCTTCCTCAAACACTACCACAGCATCTACGAATTCAAGGGCAGCTAATAGATACTGTCGCGTCAATTCATCATTAATAGGTCGATGTTCCCCTTTTAACCGCTTAACGGAAGCCGCTGAATTCATAGCTACAATAAGCTTATCTCCTAAATCACGCGCTTCTGCGAGGTAATGTATATGCCCGTAGTGTAGCAAATCGAAACAACCATTAGTGAAAACAACTTTTTTACCTTTTGATTGCCATTCTTTTACACTATTCTCTAATTTATCCCAATCTTGTATTTTATTCTTGATGTGTTCAAAAGTCATAATTTAGATTTTTTCCTTTATTAAAAAAGAAAAGCGAGTCCTTTTGACAGAACTCGCTATTGAGTTTGGTTAATTATTCTGCTTTGGTTGCGTCCCGATTATTTTACAAATATATTTATATTTCAATAAATCTAAGGTCTTTTTGGCACGACTCGAGGCATGAAAAGTGTTAATTCTTGTCCTTTTGATACATGAGCAGACTCCAAATGATTCCAAAGCATGATATTATAAACCCCTACATTGAACAAATCCGCAATGGCTTCGATGGTTTCACTCTCGCCTGCCATATAACTTGTCTTGAAATAGTTAGGGTCATTTTCTAATTTTGGTAAATTAGCATCTACTACCATGGGTGTAAAATTCAAAGTAGGCTGTTGTTTGATATCTGGGCTTGAGATATAATCCTGTAAGGCTCCCATTACTCGACGTGGCACAAGTACATTGCACCCCCCCTCAGTATCAGGCACAAATTCTTCTCCAAAATGCAGGTTCAACTCTTTTATAAAATCATAGGAAATTCCCGTGATACTGGCTACAGTAGAAAGTGATAAATGATTAAAAACTTTTACACTTGCTACTACTTGGGCATCTAAAAGAGGTAAGTTTATTTTTAAACCATGAAAACGATAATTTTTCATGAGGTATGTAAACGCAATGAATTTTGAAATATATTCTTGCGTTTGCTTGGGTAGAAATATTTTTACCCTATCAAAATCCGTACTTTTTGCTTTTTTCATAGCTTCTCCAAGGCGACCTGCTCCACAGTTGTATCCAGCGAGTACCAACTCCCAGTTGCCATAAGCTTTATACATTCTTTTTAAATCTTTGAGTGCAGCTTCGGTACCTCTATATATATCAAGTCTTTCATCCAAAGTACCATCTATGCGTAAGCCAAATTCTTCTTTCACGTCAGGCATAAGCTGCCAAACGCCCTTGGCTCCAGAAGTGGAGATAGTCTTATTATTGAGCTCAGTTTCGAGGCAAGTGATATACTTAAGGTCGGGAGGGAGATTGTATTCTTTTAGATATTGGTCAAAAACAGGAAAATATGTGGATGAACGTCCTATCATTTTTTCGGTTTCTCTACGACCGCGAAGCATTGATTGTATGCGATTAACTACTGAAGCGTCAGATTTTATGGGTACAAGACACTCCAGATGACGTAATCGGGCTTCTACTTCGTCGTCGGCTGCCAGTAAAGTTGTGGCGGCTGTCAGACAGGTAATGAGTAATGCTGTTATTTTCATAGGCGATAGATAAAATTGTGTCCTTCAAATTTTTAGAATAGATATTGATTGAGCAGCAATAAATGCAGCACTTATAGGCATACTCATCTTAATCTGTTCTGATTGTATGATTAAATGTCCTTTTTTACTATATCTGTTAAGTGTACTTAAACACTTTTTTAAAAGATTGCTATATTGTGTTTCATAGCATTCACGGGTAAGTGATAATATGTGTGAACTTAGTTTTGGAGAGCTTCAAACCATTTGACATGACAAAGATAAAAAAGCCGTACAAAATTTGGGTAATTATTATGAATTTTATTTTAAAATAAAATAAAATTTAATATTTAATTCTGTTTTATGCCTCAAATTTTAATTAAAATATG